>JANMWQ010000470.1:0-2300 GCA_031394085.1 Rhizobacter sp.
GGCAACTCGCCGACGATCGCACCGACCAGCCCGGCCGCGATGCCGACGCGCAGCGACGGGAACAAGAACGGCAGCGAGGCCGGCACGCGCAGGCTCCAGAACGTCTGGCGTGGCGAGGCGGCATACGTGTGCAGCAACTCCATCTCCATCACGCCCGGCGAGCGCAAACCCTTCACGAGCGCGACCGCGACCGGAAAGAAGCACAGGTACATCGAGATGATCGCCTTCGGCAGCGTGCCGGCAAGCCCCATGCTGCCGAGGATCACGATGATGATCGGTGCGATCGCCAGCACCGGCACGGTTTGCGACGCGATGATCCACGGGAACAGGCTGCGGTCGAGCGTGCGCGAGTGGACGATCGCGACCGCCAGCACTGCGCCGAGCAGCGTGCCCATCACGAAGCCGAGCAGTGTGGCCGAGCTCGTCACGGCCGCATGGAACAGCAGGTTGCGCGGCGAGTCGATCGGCCAGTTGAAGATCGAATCGAAAAGGTCGAGCGCGATCTGGTGCGGGGCGGGAAGCACGGGGCGGTCCATTGACCAGGTCAAACGCATCAGGTCGGTGGTGGTCCAGCCGGGTTGCAACGAGAGCGTGCGTTCGATGACCTGCGGCGCATTGAGCCAGATCGCCAGCGCGTACCAGAGCAGGAGCACGACTGCCAGCACGGTGAGCACCGGGCCGGCGCGAAACCAGACGGCGCCGAAGCTGCTGCGACCCGGATCAATGCCCGCCATGCCCGTCCTGCAGCGACATGCGAACGCGGTGCGAGATTTCGGCGAACTCGGGCGTGTCGCGGATCTCGAGCGTGCGGTCGGCCGGCAGGCTTGATTCGATCACGTCGACGATGCGCCCCGGCCGCGGCGACATCACGACGATGCGCGACGACAAGAACACCGCCTCGGGGATCGAGTGCGTGACGAAGACGATGGTGCGGCGTTCACTTCCCTCGCCAGAGCGCCACAGCCTCAGCAATTGCTCGTTCAACCGATCCCGCGTGATCTCGTCGAGGGCGCCGAAGGGCTCGTCCATCATCAACAGCTTCGGCTCGAAACCGAGCGCACGGGCGATCGAGACGCGTTGCTGCATGCCACCCGAGAGTTGCCATGGGTACTTGCCCTCGAAGCCCTTGAGCCCGACGCGCTCCAACTGCGCCATTGCGACCGCGCGCGCCTTGGTTTTGCCCTGCCCATGAATCTCCAGTGGCAGGCAGCAGTTGCCGAGCACGGTGCGCCACGGGAACAAGGCAGGCGCCTGAAACACGTAGCCGTAGGCGCGCGCGAGCCGCGCATCGCGTGTGCTCAGGCCGTTGACGCGCACGACGCCCGAGCTGATCTGTTCCAGGTCGGCGATCACGCGCAGCAGCGTCGTCTTGCCGCAGCCCGAGGGGCCGATCAACGAAATGAACTCGCCCGGCTGGATGCTCAGGCTGACGTTGTCCAGCGCCATGACGGTGTGTTCTTTGGCCGGGTAGACGACCGACACGCCTTGGACTTCGACGGTGGACAGCGCAGGGGGTGACGACAAGTGGGGCGCTCGCGATGCGGGGGTTGATCGGTTGTCAAATTCAATCAGGCCACGCGCGCCGGGTTGTTCGGGTGCGTGGTCCAGTTGGCGTATTCGCCGCTCACCCATTGTCCGGTACGCGCATCGGTGTCACCGGGCTTCAACGCGTGCATCGTGATGCATTCGGGCACCGGGCAGACCGACACGCACAGGTTGCAGCCGACGCATTCCGCCTCGATCACCTCGAAGTGGCGCTTGCCATTTTTCATGGCCGTGATCGCCTGGTGCGAGGTGTCTTCGCACACCACGTGGCAGCGGCCGCACTGGATGCAGGCGTCTTGATCGATCACCGCCTTCTCGATGTGGTTCAGGTTCAGCTGGTTCCAGTTGACGATCGACGGCACCGCGCGGCCACGAAACGCGTCGATGTTGTGGAAGCCTTTGGCGTCCATGTACTCCGAGAGGCCGCAGCACATGTCCTCGATGATCTTGAAGCCGTAGGTCATCGCGGCGGTGCAGACCTGCACGTTGCCGCAGCCGAGCGCGATGAACTCGGCGGCATCGCGCCAGTTCGAGATGCCGCCGATGCCGCTGATCGGCAGGTACGCCATCTCGGGCGTGCGCGCGATCTCGGCGACCATGTTCTGCGCGATCGGCTTGACCGCCGGCCCACAGTAGCCGCCGTGTGAACCGGTGCCGCCGGTGTTCGGGTAGATCAGCAGCGCGTCGAGGTCGACGCCCATCACCGAGTTGATCGTGTTGATGAGTGACACCGCATCGGCGCCGCCGCGGTGCGC
>JANMWQ010000472.1:0-3029 GCA_031394085.1 Rhizobacter sp.
AGTCATCTGGTGCGTGGCCTCGGTCATGCCGTAGGCTTCGATCAGCGGCGCGTGGAACACGTCCTCGAGCTCGCGGATCACCTGCGGCGGCATCGACGACGACGACGAGCGCATGAAGCGCAGCGGGTGGCGCGCGATCACCTCGGCGTTCTTGCCCGCGCGCGAGACGATCGCCTGGTGCATGGTCGGCACGGCGGTGTACCAGGTTGGCTTGGCTTCGTCCATCCACGCGAAGAATTTCAGCGCGTTGAAGCCCGGCGTGCAAAACACCTGCGAGCCGGCCGCGAGCGGTGCGAGCACGCCGGCGATCAGGCCGTGGATGTGGAACAGCGGCATGATGTTCAGCCCGCAATCGGCGGCCGTGAACTGCAGCGTGCGGCCGATATTGGTGGCCGACGCGCACAGGTTGGCCTGCGACAGCGGCACGATCTTCGGCCTCGACGTGGTGCCCGAGGTGTGCAGCACCATCGAGGTGTCGTCGGGCTGCGCGTAGCCGCCGTTCGTCGCGGGTTCGACGGTGGCGCCGGCATCGCGCGCCTGCAGCGTGAAGCTGCCGGCGCCGGCCGCGGCGTCGGCCACCAACTCGAGCACGCGCACGCCGAGCTTGTCGGCCACGGCGACGGCGGGCGAGGCGCTGCCGCGCTCGACGATCAGTGCCTTGGCGTTGAGGTCGGACAAATAGAACTCGAACTCGTCGGCACGGTAGCCGGGGTTGAGCGGCGCGCTCGTGACACCGCAGGCGCAGGCGGCGAAGCAGGTCGCCATCTCGGGGCCGTTGTTCAGCACGATCGCGACCCGGTCGTTGCGGCCGATGCCGAGCGCGTTGAGGCGGGCCAGCGTGTCTTTGATCAGCGTGCGCAGCGCGGCGAAGTCGAGCGCCGCACGGCCGGGCGCCGTGATCGCGGGCGCCGCATCGGCGCCGGTCGTCAACAGGTCTTTGAGCGAAGACGGGGGCATGGCGTGAAGTCCTGGAAATGCGGGATGCGGGCGGCGGGCCGGATCATTGCATCGACGGGAGCGGCTGCCAAGGGGAGTGCCGAACAATGTGGCGTCCATGCGTTGCCCCACCATGACAATGCCGTCATGGCAAACCCCCTTGCAAAACCCGACGACAGGGCGCGGCTGGGCCGGTACCTCGATCTGATTCGCTGGAGTCGCCCGGCCGGCAGCTACCTGTTGCTGTGGCCGACGCTGGCTGCGCTGTGGATCGCCGCCGGCGGCTTTCCCGGCTGGCACTTGCTGCTCGTGTTCGTGCTCGGCACCTTCCTGATGCGCAGCGCCGGTTGTGCCGTCAACGACGTGGCCGATCGCGATTTCGACAAGCACGTGAAGCGCACCGCGCAGCGGCCAGTGACGAGCGGTGCGGTCAGCGTGCGCGAGGCGCTGACACTCGGCGCGGTGCTTGCACTGATCGCGTTCGCGCTCGTCCTGACGACCAACGCGGTGACGACCCTCTGGAGCGCCGCGGCGCTCGCGGTCACGCTTGTCTACCCGTTCACCAAGCGCTTCTTCTCGATGCCGCAGGCGGTGCTCGGCGTGGCGTTCAGCTTCGGCATCCCGATGGCGTTCGCTGCGGTGCAGGCGCAGGTGCCGGCCCTCGCGGGGTGGCTGCTCCTCGGCAACCTGTTCTGGGTGCTGGCCTACGACACCGAGTACGCGATGGTCGATCGCGACGACGACCTCAAGATCGGCATCCGCACCTCGGCGATCACGCTCGGTCGCTTCGACGTGGCCGGCGTGATGGCGTGCTACGCCGCGTTCATCGCGATTTGGGCCGTGCTCGGCGCGCAGCTCGGCCTGCACTGGCCGTACTTCACCGGGCTCGCGCTCGCGGCGCTGCTGGCGTCCTGGCACTTCACGCTGATTCGCGGCCGTTCGCGCGACGGGTGTTTCCGCGCGTTCCGCCTGAACCACTGGCTCGGCTTCGCGGTGCTCGCCGGCGTGGTGGCGAGCTATTCGATCCCGCACTGAAGCGCGCGCGGCGAGTGCGCTACTTCGCACGGTAGGCGCTGACACCGATGCCGAACGTCGCCGGCGTGCGACGTTCGACCGTGTTGCCACGTCGATACTCGGCGCCGCATGGCGGCCCGACCACCGGGCCGGTGCGCTACAAAACCAAGGGGGTGAGGGAGATGAAAAACACCATCGCTGCAGGCGCTGTCCTGTTCGCACTGACCGGATGCGCGAGCATCTTCAACGGCACGTCGCAGGCCGTCATGATCAACAGCACGCCAGACGGCGCAGCCTTCACGGTGACCAACCGGGCCGGTGAAAAGATCCACGCCGGCACGACGCCGGCGACGCTGACGCTCAAGCGCGGCGCCGGCTACTTCAAGTCCGAGGTCTACACAGTGCTGATGAAGAAGGAGGGCTTCGCCGACAAGGAGGTGATCGTCACCGGCACGGTGAGCGGCTGGTACATCGGCAACATCCTGTTCGGCGGCGTGATCGGCATGCTGGCCGTCGACCCGGTGACCGGCGCGATGTACACCCTCCCGGATGCGGTGACCGGTGCGCTCGAACCGAGCACGGCCAAGACCTCGTCGCGCCCACCGGCGTCGGTCGACACCCTCACGATCGTCTCCACCGAGAGCCTGACGCCCGAGCAAATGAAGGTCGCGCGCCTCGTCGTGGCGCCGCGCTGAGGAAGCAACCGGGGCGCGCGGTTGCCCGCACGCCCCGCAGTCGTCACGGGTACAGGCCGCGCTCTTCCCGTGCGATCAGGATGCGCTCACAGGCGACCGCGAAGGTCGCGGTGCGCAGGCTGATCTGGTGGCGGTCGGCGGTGTCCCAGATCTTGCGCAGGGCGTCGACCATGATCTTGTCGAGCCGCAGGTTGATCTCGTCTTCGCTCCAGAAGAACGACGAGAAATCCTGCACCCACTCGAAGTAGCTCACCGTCACGCCGCCGGCGTTGCAGATCACGTCGGGCACGACCAGCACGTTGCGGTCGTGCAGCACGTCGTCGGCATCAGGCAGCGTGGGGCCGTTCGCGCCTTCGAGCACCAGCTTGGCCTTCAGCCGATTCG
>JANMWQ010000496.1:0-1931 GCA_031394085.1 Rhizobacter sp.
GCTGTGGCAGTTTCACCTGATCGACGGCTACGAGAGCGGCAGCGCGCTCGTGGCGCGCGTGCACCATTGCATCGGCGACGGCATCGCGCTGATCTCGGTGATGCTGTCGATCACCGATGGCGGCACCGACCCGCCGAAGCGCAAGAAGCGTGACGTGGCCGAAGGTGATGGCGGCGATGGCGATTGGCTGTCGGATGCCGTGATGAAGCCGCTGACCGATCTGGCCGCCAAGGCGATCGGCATGTACGGTGGCGGCGTGGGCAAGACGATGGAGATGCTGTCGAACCCGCAGCAAGGCATCGCGGGCGGGGTCGAGATGGCACGCACGGGGGCCAAGGTGCTCGGCGACGTGGCCGCGATGGCGCTGATGCCTGACGACTCGCCGACGATCCTCAAGGGCAAGCCGATCGGCCAGAAGATCGTCGCCTGGGGCGAGCCGCTGCCGCTCGACGCCGTCAAGGCCATCGGCAAGGCGCTGAACTGCTCGATCAACGACGTGCTGCTCGCCTGCGTGGCCGGCGCGATCGGCGGCTACCTGCGCGATCTGGGCGACGACCCGGCGGGCAAGGAGATTCGCGCGATGGTGCCGGTGAACCTGCGCCCGATCGAGCAAGCCTGGAAGCTCGGCAACCGCTTCGGCCTGGCGCCGCTCACGTTGCCGATCGGCATCGATAACCCGATCGAGCGTGTGTACGCGGTGCGCACGCGCATGAACCAGTTGAAAGACAGCTACCAGCCGCTGCTCGCGTTCGCGGTGCTGGCGGTGGCCGGCCTGCTGATCAAGCCGGTGCAAGATGGCCTGCTCGGCCTGTTCGCGAAGAAGGCGACTGCGGTGATGACCAACGTGCCCGGCCCGGCGGTGGCGCTCAAGTTCTGTGGCTCGACGCTGCGGCAAACCATGTTCTGGGTGCCGGCCTCGGGCGACATCGGCGTGGGCGTGTCGATCCTGTCGTACGGCGGCGGCGTGCAGTTCGGGCTGATCACCGACAAGCGCCTCTGCCCGCACCCGCAGCAGATCATCGACCGCTTCGAGCCCGAGTTCGAGAAGCTGCTGCTGGTGACGATGATGTTGCCGTGGGGCGAGCCGTTGTAGCGGCCTGCGACCGAAGGCCGTGCGGGTCGTGTTCTCGAATGTTGGTTCATCGCACCGGACGCGACTCATGTGTGGCATTCGACCCGGTCTGCGCGGTCGATGACGACTTCTTTGGTGCGCAGAAGCACCTCGAAGGCCTGACCGACCTGTGTGCGATTCAGGCCATAGGCCGACGACAGCACCCTGCCGAGTTCGACGATCGAGGCGACCGAAACGAAGCCCGGTGCTTCGACAGTCGACGATTCGATCAGCCGGCTCGCTTTCGGGGACTGCCTCGTGTCGTACTGCATGGTGTAGCGGACGAAGACATTCGTGTCCAGCCGCAACGAGCCGCCGTCAATCCTCCAGCTCTGCCTTTGCCATCTCCACATCGAGCCGCTCCATCGCGTCGAGTGGCGTGCAGGCCGCGGCGTCTTCATAGAGCTTCGTCGCTTCCTTCATCTTCTTGTCGCCTTCGAGCATCACCAACCCGTTGGCGTACTCGACCATCGCGATCGCCGAGCTCGGGTTGAGCTTGAGCGCGGTTTTGTACATCGAGAGCCCGGCGTCCTTGCTCGCGCCCTGCGTTCGGCCGAGCAGCGAGCCGACCTTGTCGATCACCTCGGCGTGAAACGCGCCGAGCGCGATGTGGGCATCGGCGTGTTTCGGCGCCAGCTTGATCGACGTCTCGAGTGCGCTCTTGACCTTGCTGCCCAAGCCCTGTGCCAGCGCTTTCGCGATCGAGATGCCCTGGCTGTAGCGACCGAGTGCGTAGGCCATGAAGTAGTAGGCGTTGGCGTTCTTCGGCTCGTCGGCGAGTTGCGCTTCGGCGCGCTCCGCCACTTCCATGAAGAGCGCG
>JANMWQ010000519.1:0-3459 GCA_031394085.1 Rhizobacter sp.
CTTCAGCATGCTCGGCAACACCGTGCCGCAGCCGGGTGATCCGCGGCTCAGCCTGAACAACCAGCCGTGGTCCTTGCCGGTGGTGTTCGACGCGACGACGGCATCGCTGCGCTGGCAACAAAAGCTTGGTGGCGACTGGCGCTTCGTCGCGCATGCGGCGACGCAACGCTTGCGCACCGACGACAGGCTCGCATTTCCGTTCGGTTGCACCGACCCGAACCCGCCACCCGACGGCACCTACTACGCCGATCGTTACTGCCCGAACGGCACCTACGACCTGTACGACTTCCGCAGCGAGAACGAACGCCGCCGCACCGATGCGTTAGACCTGTCGCTGCAGGGCAAGCTGCAGACCGGTGCGGTCGGCCATGCGTTCACCGTCGGCGTGATGCAGTCGCGCGTGCGCAACCGCTTCCAGCAGCAGGCTTACAACTACGTCGGCACGGGCAACGTCGACGGCACGCTGTTCACCTCGCCCGACCCGTCGCTGACCGACGAGAACACGAACCGCGACGAGCGCTCGACCGAGCTCTATGCACGCGACGCGATCGCGCTCACAGAGCGCCTGACCGCGTGGCTGGGCCTGCGCTACACGCACCTGCAGCGCGAAAGCGTGCGCACCGACGGCTCGCGCCCGACCGACTACCCGGCCTCGTTCACCACCCCGTCGATCGCACTCAGCTACACCTTTGCGCGCGACCAACTGGTCTATGGCAGTTGGGGCCAGGGTGTCGAATCGAACGTCGCGCCGAACCGCACGCGCTACACCAACGCGGGTGAGGTCTTCACGACGAAGAGCCGCCAGACCGAGATCGGGCTGAAAGGCGCGAGCGACGCGTTCGAGTGGAACCTCGCCGCGTTCGACATTCAGCGCCCGCGCACCCAGGACTTCGGCGATTGCGGTGCCGACGCCACCTGCACGACCCGCATCGACGGCACCGCGCATCACCGTGGTGTCGAAGCCAACGCCGCGTGGCGAGACGGGCCGTGGGTACTCCGCGGCGGCGCGCAGTGGCTGCGCGCGCGCGTCGAGGACAGCGCGGTCGCGACGATCGACAGCAAGCGGCCGACCAACGTGCCCGAGCAAACACTCAAGTTGCAGGCCGGCTACGACGTGGCCGCAATTGTCGGCCTGAACCTGCAGACTGCCCTCGTGCACGAGAGTTCGCGCAAGGTGTTGCCCGACAACAGCGCGGCGATTTCGGGCTGGACACGCGTCGACGCAGCGGTGCGCTACGAGACAAAGCTGGCAGGCGCGCAGACCACCTGGCGCGCCGGCATCGACAACCTGTTCGACAAGCGCGCGTGGCGCGAATCGCCTTACCAGTTCAGCCACGTCTACCTGTACCCGCTGGCACCGCGCACCCTGCGGCTGTCGATGCAGGTCGATCTCTGAGGCGCAAAAAGAACCACGCTATACTGCGAGGCTGTTCCTCGATAGCTCAGTTGGTAGAGCGCCGGACTGTTAATCCGTAGGTCCCTGGTTCGAGCCCAGGTCGGGGAGCCAAGAATGACGGGGGTTGGCCGGTGAATACCTGCTAACCCCTTTGTCTTTTCCGAGGATCGCGTTCTGTTCGTGTCCGAAAGTCCGGCGGGTACATCCGATGCCTTGCGGGCGCAAGGCAGGGCAGCGTCCAAACGGCCACTCACGCTTCGTGAGCTGACAGTTTTCCGATGAAGGTCGTCGTCAGGACGGCGGTGCGCCGCCAGCGGCGCTGCAAAGCGTCGGTCATCGCGTCGATCAGGCGATCGCGGGTCGGGGGCCGGGCTGTATCGGAACGCATTCCTCGGAACGCATTCCGTCATGCCGCAGACCGGTCGGTCACCGTCGAATCCAAGTCCTGACCCCCGAGGTTCCGCGACCGAATGTCCAAATTCACAGCGACCCAAATCGCCACCGTGTACGAGGTGATCGCAGCTCGCCGCGACATGCGGCACTTCCGCAGCGAGCCGCTCGATGACGCACTGTTGACGCGCCTCTTGGAGGCCGCACACTGTGCCCCGAGCGTGGGCTATGTGCAGCCGTGGCGCTTCATCCGCGTGAGGTCGGTCGAAGTTCGCGCGCAGATGCTCACGCTCATCGAGACCGAGCGCATGGAAACGGCTCGCGCACTCGGCGAGCGCGAGCAAGAATTTCTCAGACTCAAGGTGGGGCGGGTCGACGAGTTCTACCCGAGGCCGATGCTGGAGACGCAGCAGTGGCGGGCTCGTGCCGACCTCTCCAGCCTGGTGTTCGAGGATCACTGGCGAGCAGACGCCGACGCGCATTTCGAGTGATTCGTGGGCCACGCTTGACGCTCGCAACGAGCGGCCCGTACACTTTGGCCTGCTCCGGGGTGCACGCAGTGCTGAGATGGCGAAGACGCCGAACCCGACGAACTTGATCCGGTTAATACCGGCGGAAGAAGAGCCGATTCGTTCTCTCGGGTGATGGTCCTGGCGCAATGCCGGGGCTCGCGTCCGGGGGCACTTTCCGGAGCACCCACTGCCCCACGGAAAGGTTGCCCCGATGAACGCCCCCGAAAAGTTCGACCCCGCCACGTTCGCACAACGCCTGGCACTCACGCGCGAGCCGTTCCCCGCCTCCAGGAAGGTCTATGCGCACGGCAGCGTGCACGCCGACCTGCGCGTGCCGATGCGCGAAGTGACGTTGACCAACGGCGAAGCGATCGCGCTGTACGACACCTCCGGGCCCTACACCGAGCCGGCGGCTGCGATCGACGTGCGCCGCGGCCTCGCGCCGCTGCGCACGCCGTGGATCGAGGCCCGCAGCGACACCGAAACCTACACCGGCCGCGCGCCGCAGGCGCTCGACGACGGCACCAAGCACGAGGCCCGCGAGGCCGAGCGCCTGGCCGCGCTGCGCCGCGAGGCCGCCGCGCTGCAGCGCGCACCGCGCCGCGCCAGAAGCGGCGCCAACGTCACCCAGATGCACTACGCACGGCGCGGCATCGTCACGCCCGAGATGGAGTTCGCGGCGATCCGCGAGAACGGCAAACGCGAGTGGATGGCCGAGTACCTGGCCGATGCCTCGCGCGAGAAGCGCCTGCAGGGCAACCCGATGGGCGCGCAGATCCCACACCTCGTCACGCCCGAGTTCGTGCGCGACGAGGTGGCTCGCGGCCGCGCGATCATCCCGGCCAACATCAACCACCCCGAGGTGGAGCCGATGGCGATCGGGCGCAACTTCCTGGTCAAGATCAACGCCAACATCGGCAATTCGGCGGTCACGTCGAGCATCGACGAAGAGGTCGAGAAGCTCGTCTGGGCGATCCGCTGGGGCGCCGACAACGTGATGGACCTGAGCACCGGCAAGAACATCCACACCACGCGCGACTGGATCGTGCGCAACTCGCCGGTGCCGATCGGCACGGTGCCGATCTACCAGGCGCTGGAGAAGGTCGGCGGCGTGGCCGAAGACCTCACCTGGGCGATCTTCCGCGACACGCTGATCGAGCA
>JANMWQ010000526.1:0-5380 GCA_031394085.1 Rhizobacter sp.
ACAGGAATTTGGGCAGCGGCGCCGGCGCAACCTCCGGTGGCGGCGGGTCGGGACAAGCCATCCTGTACCGGCTGAGCATCAAGGTGACCGGGCCGCGCAACACCCAGTCCTTCTTCCAGTCGACGTTCACCGTCCCTTCTACCTGAATCGAGCACCGTCATGAATTCGATGCCCATTTCTTCGCAATGCATGGCGCTCATGCGCGCGGCTCCGCGCGGTGTGAGCCTGCGCTCGCTGGTGACGCCATTGGCCGCTTCGCTCGTTGGTTCGCTGACGTTGGCGCTGGCGACTGTGCTTCCCCTGCCTGCGCAGGCTGCGACGGCGCTGGCCGACCAGCCTTTGTTTGCCACAAAGAACGTGCCGGGCAATTTGGCCTTGCTGCTCTCGGTCGAGTTCCCCACCGCCATCAGCACCGCCTACATTGATCGAACCTATTTGGTATCGAGCGAGTACCTCGGCTACTTCGACCCGAAGAAGTGCTACAAATATCAGATCGACCCCAAGGGCACGGCGACGATCTACAACTACTTCACGCCGAACTCGATCGCGACGATCGCCCACACCTGCAACACGAGCACCACCGGCGAGTGGAGCGGCAACTTTCTCAACTGGGCGACGATGCAAACCATCGATCCTTTTCGGTGGGTGTTGACTGGCGGCTATCGCGTTGTCGACGAAGTAGGTTTGACCGTGACCGAGAAAGCTTGGGGCACCAGGGACGGCGGCGGGTCGAACTTCCCCGACAGCAGCATCGGCAGCGCGTCTATCGCTGGCGCAACGCCGTTCAGTGCCTACAGCGGCATGAACATTCGCATTTGGGGCATGGGCAACAAAATGCGATTCTCGTTGGGGAGCAGCGGTTTTCCGATGAGAGGCGAGTACTACAACAACAAGGAGTTTAAAAACGGGGCCGTGCTCGATCGCATCGACAAAGACACGGCATTCATCACTGGTGGGGCCTCTCCCGGCCCCGGTGTGAATGTCGAGAACTACTCGATCCGCTGGACAGGCAAGGCCAAAGCCACCACTGCGGGCACCTACAGCTTTCAGACCTATTCCGACGACGGGGTGCGTTTGTACGTTAATAACAAGCTCGTCATCAACAACTTCAACGACCACGCGCCAGTCTTCAACACCGGCACCATCACCGGCATTGCAGAAGGTGCCGACATGGACATCAAGCTGGAGTACTACCAGGGTGCCGGCCAAGCAGTAATCGATCTCAAATGGCAGCCACCTGGCGCCACCAGCTACACGGCGATCGGCGGCGGAACAGCTGCCGGCGACCTCTCAGCAGCGGCCACCCACTACACCGGCGGCAATGCGGCGGCGGGCACCATCCTGGAGGTTTTCGTGCGCGCGAAAACCTGCGACGCGACCGTGAACGTCCTGTTTCTGGAAGCGAACTGCGTCAAGTACGGCAGCAACTACAAGCCCGAGGGCTTGATGCAGTTCTACTCGAACAAGATTCGCTACAGCGCATTCGGCTACCTGAACGACGACAACATCGAACGTGACGGCGGCGTCCTGCGCGCCCAGCAAAAGTTCATCGGACCGACGCTGCCGGTGCCCGGCTCGACCGCGGTAACAAATGAAGCGGGTGTGCCCTTGGGGCAGACCCCCGTACTTCAGACCACCGGTGCCGAGTGGAGCGCAACGACGGGCATGATGACGTTCAACCCGGACGCCACCGATGCCGAGAACACGAAGTCCATCATGGGCCTGCCCACAGGCGCCGACATCACGAACAGCGGCGTGCTGAATTACCTCAACAAGTTCGGTGAGATTGGTGCGACTTCTGAGTCGACCTATAAATCCTACGACCCTGTCAGCGAGCTGTACTACGGCGCGCTGCGCTACTTCAGGAACCTCGCTCCTGTCCCGCAATGGACATCCGTAACGGGATCTTCAACCGCAGACAGAATCAAGTGGACGGACAAGTTCCCGGTCATCACGTCGACACCCGACCCTATCTTGTATTCATGCCAACGTAACTTCATCCTCGGCGTTGGCGACACGAACACCCACGCCGACAAGAATTTGCCTGGCAACACGGCGGCGATGCGCTCCAACGAACCGCTCCTTCCGGATTCCGTCAGGGATGATGTGCCCAGCAAGTTCGTCGCAGGCTCGATCGACGCGGTCGACGCCACGAACAAGGTCGGCGTGCTGGAAGGCATCGGCAACGGATCGCTCGGAACGGTCAATCCGTATCCGGAGGACGGCTGTTGCAATAACAACTCGGCGCTGATGGCGGGCTTGGCCTACGCCGCCCACGTCAACGACATCCGCGGTCGCCCCTACGGTGATGGGCTCGCCTTATCGGAGCCTCAGACAGTCGACACCTACTGGGTCGACGTGCAGGAGAATCAGGACTACACCCCCTTGAACCAGTACTACCTCGCGGCCAAGTACGGAGGCTTCACCAAGCCCGACAAATACAGCTACACGAACACCAATCCGTTGTCGGATTCGCTCTGGCACACCAACGGTGACATGTTTGGCGGTGACAAGCGCCCTGACAACTACTTCTCGGGTGGTCAGCCGGATCTGATGAAAGCAGGTCTCGAGGCCGCATTCGCAAAGATCGCGGCAGCTGTCGGGGCTTTTACCACCTCGTTCTCCACTTCACTACCGCAGCTCGCCGGTACTAACGACGCCAGCTACAGCGGCACGTACGACCCGAAAAGCTGGACCGGTGAAATGGCCGCCAGCCGACTGACGTTCGACGCCACCGCTGCGTCGACCACGCTCACCCAGGAGTGGAAGTTCACCGACCGGCTCGCGACGCAGCTCGCCGCCAGCGACGGCTGGAATCTGAAGCGGTTCGTGATGACCTGGGCCGGGACGGTCGGCAGCGGCGTAGCGTTCCGCAACAGCGGTCCTTCGCAGATCGAGTCCGGCGACCTCGGCAAACTCAACACCTCGTACGTGGGCGGTGACGACAGCGCTGACTATGTGGACTACCTGCGTGGCGACAAGACCAACGAGGCCGGCGGTACCGGCAAGAAGGTGTATCGCACTCGCGAGAAACTGGTCGGCGACATCGTGGGCTCGAAGCTGACCCCGAACGGGCCGCCGAGCTTTCCGTTCTCGGACTCCACGAACCCCGGCTATGCGAAATTCAAGACTGATTGGAAAGACCGCCGCACGGTCGTCTACTTCGGCGCGAACGACGGCATGATGCACGCGGTCAACGGCGCATTCGCGCTGACCTCGGTCGCTGCAGAAAAGGACGACCTCTACGGCACGGAGATGTTCAGCTACATTCCGCGCGCCTTGTTCCGGAGCGACCTTACCGCAGCTAACACCGACGGCCTCGCGTCGCTCGGGAATCCGGGCTTCGTTCACCACTACATGGTCAACGCCACGCCCCAGGTCAGCGATATCGATTTCGAGCGTGTACCAAACGACGCGAAGGCAAAGCAAACGCCGGTCGCCACCAAGGTCGCGTGGCGCTCGGTGCTGATCGGCGGACTGGGCAAGGGTGGCAAGGCTTACTACGCGATCGACGTAACCGATCCGGTCTCGATGGCGGTCGGCACCATCGGCGCGACCGAGGTCAATACCGCGTCGAAGGTGCTGTGGGAGTTCAGCAACTCGACGACCGACATGGGCGGCCAACTGGGTTACACCTACGGCGATCCGCTTGTGATAAAGACGAAGAAGTACGGCTGGGTGGTGGTGTTCACGTCCGGCTATAACAACATCGACGGCAAGGGCTACTTCTTCTTCGTGAATCCGAAGACCGGCGCGCTTCTCGAGAAGGTAAGCACCGACACCGGCGACACCTCGAACGACGCAGGCCTGGCCCATGCCGAAGCCTTCATCGTCGATGCCACCGACGGCACGGCCGACGCGATCTATGCCGGCGACCTGCTCGGCAACCTGTGGCGGCTCGACGTGACCAGCATCTCCGGCACCTATGCCGACCCCGGCAAGCTGGTCAAGATGGCCGTGCTGACCGACGCGAGCGGCGCGGCCAAACGGCAACCGGTCACGACGCGCCCGGCGATCGAGGTGAGCCCGACCTCGAAGAAGCGCTACGTGATGGTGGGCACCGGCCGGCTGCTCGACACGACCGACATCGCATCGACGCAAGGTCAGACCTTCTACGCGTTCACCGACGGAACGAACGCGGCGTTCAACGCGACACCATTCGCACCGGTAGCGACACCGGCGTACCCGATCCTTCGCGATCAGTTGACAGTCAACACGAAGCCCGCGTTGCCAATCATCTTCGACGCGGCGCCGAATGCGGGCTGGCTCGAAGAGCTGGGCCTCGACCGCGGCACCCCTGCCGATTCGACGACCAAGCCACCGACCTCCGAGGTGGCCAAGACCGGGATCGCGTACCGGGTCGTCACCGACCCGAAATCTGCCTCCGGTTCGGTCGCATTCGCCGCCACCGTGCCGAGTGGCAGCGTGTGCACGCCATCTGGCACCAGCGACATCTACGCACGCGACTTCGCCAACGCGCAAAGCACGCTCGAAGGGCGCGTCACCTACTTCTCGCTGAACAGCGTGTCGACCGACCTGAGCTATGTCAGCGTAGGCGGCAGGCTGCGGCTGCTGGCCGGTACCGACAAGGGCGGCAGCCCGCAGGTGGTCCCGATCGTCAAGAGCCTCGGTACCTCTTTGCGGCGCTTGAACTGGCGCGAGCTGCAGGTCGTCGATTGAGCGATGGCTGGCGCACCGCAACAAGTGCGCCAGCCCTGCGATTCGCCTTGTCAGTCGCGTGCCGCTTGGCCGTGCAGATCGATCGCAGCACCGGTCAACCGCCGGTGCTCGCGCAGCGCGAACCGGTCGGTCATGCCGGCGATGTAGTCGACCACGGTCTGCTGCAACGGTAAGCGCCGGGCATGGTCATCGGGCATCTGCGCGGGCTCGGCGAGGTACACATCGAACAGGTCACGCACCACGCCCTTCGCGCCTTCGGTCGTGCGCACCACCTGCTTGTGCCGATAAAGCGCGCGGCGCAAAAAGCCGTTGACCTGGCGCAACTCGTCCGCCATCGCGTCGCTGAACGCGATCAATGGCGGGCCGACGCGCGCGGCGTCGGCCGAGGCCGGCTGCTGCGCTGCGAGCCGCGCTGCCGACGCGTCGATCAAGTCGTAGACAAGCGCCGAAAGCATGCGCCGCAGTGTGTCGTACAGCAGCCTTCTGCCTTGCAGTGCCGGCGCCGCCGTGAGCGCCTCGTTGTGAAACCTGAGAAAGAGCGGCAGCTCGAGCACCTGCTCGTACGCCAGCAGCCCCGAGCGCACGCCGTCGTCGATGTCGTGGGTGTTGTAGGCGATCTCATCGGCGAGGTTGCACACCTGCGCCTCCAGGCTCGGCTGGGTTCGATCGAGAAACCGCCGCCCCACGCCGCCCGGCTCGT
>JANMWQ010000553.1:0-20465 GCA_031394085.1 Rhizobacter sp.
TCGGCGCCGGGCAATACGGTCGCAGCGAACGGCCGCAGCATCGCGCCGGCCAATGGCGTGACGATCACGTCGGGCGCAGCGTCGAACGCGGCCGCCGGGCGGAACGTGGCTTGCTCCAGCACGCCGTCGACCCAGTCGCGAAATTCGGACAGGCCCAGCACGAGTTGCGCGGCGCCGGCGGCCCACGCGGCGTTGTTCGTGGCATTGACGGCGGCTGGCACCAGGCGCAGCGCGGCGATCACTTGCACGCCGGCGTCGTCGGCCTGCAGCGCGGCCATCGCGCCCGACGCGTCGAGCGCGGTCGACAGCGCAGTGAGCCACGCGGCAAGCGGCTGCCGGCGCGGGGCGCCGAGCGCGGTCAGCACCGCCGTTGCCGCCGTCAATAGCCGCGCGGCGGCCGGCTCCAGCGTCGACCTGGCGAGTGCGTCGACACGCGCGACCTGGTCGCGCCGGCAGGCCGCTTCGAGCGCACCGAGTGCGGCATCGTCGTCGGTGCCGGCCTTCAGCCAGTCGAGCAAGTCGTCGGTGCTCGCGTTCGGCCGCGCGGCCTGGAGCAGGCTCATCACGAGCGCGGCGGCGCGGGTGGTCGAAAGTTTCCAGCCGGTCTCGTCGAGCAGCCTGAGCTGGTGCCGCTCGAGCAACGCGCGAATGCGGCGCACCAGCACACGGTCTTGCGCGATCAATGCCACGGGTACCTCGCCGCGCCCGACGTGCGCGAGTACCTGCGCGGCAGCGCACTGCGCTTCGTGCTCGAAGGCGTCGCAAATGGCAAACGTGGGGCGGCAGTCGGCGCGGAGGCTGGTGAACGCGTCGACAGCGAGGTCGTCATCGGCAGGATCGGTGTCGATTAGCAGGCAGGCCGATGCGGCCTCGACCATCAGGCGCGTGGTCAGCGGATCGGCGCTGCCCGCCTGCACCGCAATCCACGCGGCGGGCGACGGGGCGGTGAACATGCGGTCGGTCGCCGGGGCCGGCGCGAGCGCGGCCCATTCGAGAGCGACACGTGCCAGCAGCCGCTCGGTCGCGCCGGGCCCGGCTGTCGGCGTCAACAGCTCGCGCGCGCCGGCCCAATGCGCCTCGCGCGCCGCGGGCGGCAACGCGGCCGCGGCGCGCACCAATGCGTGTGCGGTCTCGACCAGCGCACGCGTGGCGTGCTCGAAGCCCCGCGCGTCGCGGCGCGCCCAGGACGCGCCCCAGCCTTGCGAGCGCAGCAGGGCGGCGGCCCCGAGCGCGTCGAGCGTCGGATCGAAGCTGACTTGCCCGGCTTGTGCCGCCGGCGGCGGGCCGAGGCTCGCGGCGAGTGTCTTCGTGGTCTCGATGCGTGGCATCCAGCCGCCCACGCGAGCAAACGCCTGGCGCGCTTCGGGCAGCAACTGCGCAAACGGCACGAGCATCACCGCGTCGCGCAGCGCGACGCCGTGCTCGGCCGCCCACCTCACGATGCGCGCCGCGACCGCGCCCCAGCGATCGCCGTTGTCAGCGGCGTTTTCATGGGTCAACCGCACTATTGTTGTCATAGGAAGGAAGAGCCCGGCAGGCGGCCCGGTGCCCCGCGAACGCCGGGTCGTTGTGTCAGAATCATTGTGCCTTGACACCCGATTCGCGCGGTGCAAACGAAAGGACAAACCATGAGCAGTGAACTGATCAAACACACCTCCGATGCCACGTTCGACGCCGATGTACTGAAGTCCAGCAAGCCGGTGCTGGTCGACTACTGGGCCGAGTGGTGCGGCCCGTGCAAGATGATCGCGCCGATCCTCGACGAAGTGTCGAAGGACTACGACGGTCGCCTGCAGATCGCCAAGATGAACGTCGACGAGAACCGTGATGTGCCCGCGAAGTTCGGCATCCGCGGCATTCCCACGCTGATGCTGTTCAAAGACGGCCAGCTCGCGGCGACCAAGGTCGGCGCGCTGTCGAAAGCCCAGTTGACCGCGTTTCTCGACGGTCATCTCGATGGCACAGCCCAAGAGGCCCGTAAGGCCGTTTGACGGTGCCCCTCGACGGGCACCTATAATCTCTCAAAGGTTGCGGAGATCGGCGCTTTACCAAGGCCTCCGGTTCCCGCAACAGGAAATTCGCCACCACGCCCTGAGCGTGGACTCGGCAACAAAACTCCAGTTTCTTCGTTGTTCCGTTCGTTGATTCGAGCGCTTCCAAGCACCGCACTCGGCCGCTCGAACGCCTGACCGAACGCCCGGCGACGCGGCACCTGCGCCGTCGCCAACCACTCCCGGGGTGTCCACCCATGCATCTGTCAGAACTCAAGTTGATCCACGTCTCCGAGCTCATCACGATGGGCGAGGCACTCGAGATCGAAAACGTCGCCCGCATGCGCAAGCAGGAGTTGATGTTCGCGATCATGAAAAAACGCGCGAAGGCCGGCGAACAGGTGTTCGGCGACGGCGTGCTCGAGGTGCTGCCCGACGGCTTCGGCTTTCTGCGCTCGCCCGATGCCAGCTACATGGCAAGCACCGACGACATCTACCTCAGCCCGAGCCAGATCCGCCGCTTCAACCTGCACACCGGCGACGCGATCGAAGGTGAAGTGCGGGTGCCGAAGGACGGCGAGCGTTACTTCGCGCTGGTCAAGGTCGACCGCGTCAACGGCGTGGCGCCCGAGGAGAGCAAGCACAAGGTCATGTTCGAGAACCTGACCCCGCTGTTCCCGAAGGAGCAGTTCAAGCTCGAGCGCGATGTCAAGACCGACGAGAACGTGACGAGCCGCATCATCGACCTGATCGCACCGATCGGCAAAGGTCAGCGCGCTTTGCTGGTCGCGCAGCCCAAAACCGGCAAGACGGTGATGATGCAGCAAATGGCCCACGCGCTGGTCGCGAACCACCCCGACGTGCACCTGATCGTGCTGTTGGTCGACGAGCGGCCGGAAGAAGTGACCGAGATGGTTCGCACGGTGCGCGGCGAGGTCATCAGCTCGACCTTCGACGAACCGGCGGCGCGCCACGTGCAGGTCGCCGAGATGGTGATCGAGCGCGCGAAGCGCCTGGTCGAGATGAAGAAGGACGTGGTGATCCTGCTCGACTCGATCACCCGCCTCGCCCGCGCCTACAACAACGTGCTGCCGTCCAGCGGCAAGGTGCTGACCGGCGGCATGGACTCGAACGCGCTGCAGCGGCCGAAGCGCTTCTTCGGCGCGGCGCGCAACGTCGAAGAAGGCGGCTCGCTGACCATCATCGGCACTGCGCTGGTCGACACCGGCTCGCGCATGGATGAAGTGATCTACGAAGAATTCAAAGGCACCGGCAACTGCGAAATCCACCTGGATCGCCGCATGGCCGAGAAACGCGTCTACCCGTCGATCCTGCTGAACAAGAGCGGTACGCGTCGCGAGGAACTGCTGCTGCAGCCGGAAATCCTGCAAAAGACCTGGATCCTTCGCAAGCTGCTCTACCCGATGGACGAGATCGAGGCGATGGAGTTCATCCTCGAGAAGATGAAGGCGACCAAGAACAACCACGACTTCTTCGACATGATGCGCAGAGGCGGGTGATCGTGGTTGCCACGCTATAATCGAGGGTTTTCCGCAATCCGGAAAGTGCGCCGAATGGTTCGGCGTGGCTCCCGCAACATCGATGCGAGTACCGCACACAAGCGCGGCGCAACAAGGATCCCCCATGAAAGAAGGCATTCACCCCACGTACCGCGACATCTGCTTCGTGGACCTGTCGAACGGTTTCAAGTTCGTGACGCGCTCCTGCGCCACCGCCAAGGAAACCATCAAGATGGAAGACGGCCGCGAACTGCCGCTGTTCAAGCTGGAAAGCACGAGCGAATCGCACCCGTTCTATACCGGCACGCAAAAGAGCATCGACTCGCTCGGCGGTCGCGTCGAGAAGTTCCGCAACAAGTTTGCGCACCTCAGCACGAAGAAGTAGTCGCGCCGGCACGCGGCGACACCAGTAAAAGGCAGCCGAGGCTGCCTTTTTTCATGCCCGCGTTGCGGCATCATTCGCGCCTGATGGTCGACCTGCCTCGCCGCCCTTACCCGCTCCGACTTGAACTCCCCGAATCCCGCCCTCGTCACCCAGCGCGCCGCGCAGCGGCTGCCGCGCGTGGCCTTGCTGCTGTTTTGTGCCGCCTACGTGCTGCCCGGCGTCTTCGGACGTGACCCGTGGAAGAGCGCCGACATCACGGCGTTCGGCTACATGGCAGGTATCGCGCAGGGCCGCACCTCGTGGCTCGCGCCGACCGTCGGCGGCTTGCCCGCCGATGCCGCGTTGCTGCCCTACTGGCTCGGCGCCGCGTTCATCAAGCTGCTCGGGCCGTGGGTCGACCCGATGTTGGCGGCGCGCATTCCGTTCGCGCTGTTGCTCGTGCTGGTGCTGGTGCTGACCTGGTACAGCTGCTACCACCTCGCGCGCACCGAGGCCGCACAGCCGCTGCCGTTCGCGTTCGGCGGCGAGGCCAGCCCGATCGACTACGCGCGCGCGATCGCCGACGGCGCAGTGCTCGCGCTGATCGCCTCGCTCGGGCTGCTGCAACTCGGCCACGAAACCACGCCCGAGCTCATGCAACTCGCGAGCGTCGCCCTGTTCGTGTATGCGCTCGCGGCCAGCCCGTTCCGTGGCCTGCGGCCCAAGCTCGCGGTGCTCGCCGCCCTGCCCGCGCTCGCTGCGAGCGGCGCGCCGGCGATCGCGTTGGCGCTCGGCGTGGTCGGCGGATTCATCTGTCGCGCCTCGGGCTACGAGCCGGCACGCCGATTCGTGCCGTGGATCGCGGCGAGCACAGCGCTGTCGGTCGCGGCCGCGTTCGCGCTCGGCGCCTGGGGCTGGCGGGTCGGTCTCGGCGCGCCCTCGTTCTCGGGTGCGTGGGAGTTGCTGCGCCTCTTTGCATGGTTCGCCTGGCCGGCCTGGCCACTCGCGGTGTGGACGGTCTGGCGCTGGCGCCACCACTTATCGGCCCGCCACATCGCGATTCCGCTCGGCTGTGCAGCCGTCAGCGTGGTCGCCTGCATCGTGATGGGTGGCTCGGTGCGCGCGCTGATGCTCGGCCTGCCGCCGCTCGCAGTGCTGGCGGCCTTTGCACTGCCGACATTGCAGCGCAGCACCGCCGCCGCGATCGACTGGTTCTCAGTGTGCTTGTTCACGGTCGCCGCGATCGTGATCTGGGTGATCTATGTCTCGATGCAGACCGGCGTGCCCGCCCAGCCCGCCGCAAACATCGCGCGCCTCTCGCCGGGGTACACGCCGAGCTTCTCGCTGTTCACGCTCGCGCTCGCGATCCTCGGCACGCTCGCCTGGCTGTGGCTCGTGAAATGGCGCACCGGCCGCAACCGGCATCCGTTGTGGAAGAGCCTGGTGCTGCCCGCCAGCGGCGTCGCGCTCTGCTGGCTGCTGGTGATGACGCTGCTGCTGCCGCCGCTCGACCACGCACGCAGCTACCGCTCGCTGGTACAGCGCATCGCGCAGCAGGTGCCGCCCGACGCCTGCGTCGCTGCGCCGGGGGTGTCGGCCGCGCAGGTGGTGGCGCTCGAGCAGCTCGGCGGCTACCGCGTCGACGCCGTCACTGCCGCAGCAGCGACGCGGTGCGATTACCTGCTGCAAATGGAGACCCGAAGCGCGCCGAGTGCACCCGGCCCCGGCTGGACACTGCTCGCGCGCGAACGTCGCAACACCAGCGAGGACGAGATCACCGCAATCTACCGGCGTGCCGCGAAGGCTGCGGGCGAGTAGCCCGGCCTCGCCGCGCAGGCGCTCAAGGCAGCACGCGCTCCTCGCGCGCAGGCGCGGGCAACGTCGGCACCTCAGCTGACCCAACACGCACCCGTGCCGCCGGAAACACGAGCCGGAACGTCGAGCCCTGCCCGACCTCGCTCTGAATGTCGAGCTCGCCGCCATGCCGCTGTACCACGTGCTTGACGATCGCCAAGCCGAGCCCGGTGCCGCCGGTGTCGCGCGAGCGGCTGCCGTCGACGCGGTAGAAGCGCTCGGTCAGGCGCGGCAGGTGTTCGCGCGCGATGCCCGGGCCGGTGTCGCGCACCGCGATCTCGCCGGCGCCGTCGGCCAGCACGCGCCAGCTCAGTTCGATGCGGCCACCTTCGGGCGTGTAGCGCACCGCATTCGTGACCAGGTTGGTGATCGCGCTGAGCAACTCGTTGGACGCGCCGGCAATCTGCGCATCGAGCGCGGCGGGGAACACCAGCGCGTGGCGCCCGGCCGAGAGCACCTTCGCATCGATCGCCACTTGTGCGAACAACGGGGCCAGCGGCACCCAGCGATCGGCATGCGGGCGCGGGCTGCCTTCGAGTTGCGCGAGCGTCAGCAAGTCGCTGACCAGCGTGCCCATGCGATCGGCTTGTTGCGCCATCAGCACCAGCACCCGCTTGTGCTCGACCTCCGTCAACGGCAGGTTCGCCATGGTCTCGATGAAGCCGGCGAGCACCGTCAGCGGCGTGCGGATCTCGTGCGAGACGTTGGCGACGAAATCGCGCCGCATGCCATCGGAGCGCTCACGCTCGGTGATGTCTTGCGAAAGCACCAGCCGCTGGCCTTCGCCGTAGGGCCGCACGAACACCGACAGGCTGCGCTGCCCGCGCGGGTCGGGCATCTCGATCGCATCGACGAAGCGCCCCGCCTGCAGGTAGCCGACGAAGGCCGGCGCGCGCACGAGGTTGGTGATGCGCTGGCGCCGGTCGCGCTGCGGATCGAGGCCGAAATGATCGGCGGCAAGCGAGTTGCACCATTCGATCTGGTCGCCGGCATCGAGCAGCATCACGCCGTTCGGCGACGCCTCGATCGCGGACAAGAATTGCGTGAGCCGCTCGCGCTCCATGTCGGCCGCCAGCTCGCGCAGCCGGATCGAGCGCTCGATGCGGTAACCCAACTCACCCCAAAGCCCCGCGTCACGCGGCGCCTGGCCCTCTTGCGAGCCCCGCAGCCATTCGATCAACCGGTAGCCGCGCGTCGTGTCACGCACGGCGATCACGCTCAGCGCGGATGCAAAGCCGAGCAACGCGCCGAACCAGGGCACGTCGTGGCCGGGGACAAAGTAGCCGACGCCACCGCCGATGACTGCCGCGATCAGTGCGGCGGCGATACGCGGCAGCAACCAGTTCATGGCGAAGACGCCCGCCCGCGTCGCCTCATGCGGCGCGTGCCTGCACTGGCGCAGTCGCGACGCCTTGCTGCGTCAGCCGGTAGCCAGCGCCTCGCACGGTCTCGATCATCTGCGCGCACTGCACCGGGCTCAGCGCTTCGCGCAGGCGCTTCACATGGACATCGACCGTGCGTTCTTCGATGAACACGTGATCGCCCCAGACGCGGTCGAGCAACTGTGCCCGGCTGTGCACGCGCTCGGGATGGGTCATGAAGAAATGCAGCAGGCGGAATTCGGTCGCACCGACCTTGACGTCGGCATCGCCCCGGCTCACGCGGCGCGTTGCGGGATCGATCTTCAGTGAGCCGACCTCGACGACCGTATCGAGCGCCTCGGGCGCCTTGCGCCGCAGCACCGCGCGGATGCGCGCCATCAGCTCGTTGGTCGAAAACGGCTTGGTGAGGTAGTCATCGGCGCCGGCATCGAGGCCCTGGATCTTGTCGGCCTCGTCGGCGCGTGCGGTCAGCATGATCAGCGGCAGCTCGCGCGTGCGCGCCTCGCTGCGCCAGCGCTTGGCCAGCGAAAGGCCCGACTGACCGGGCAGCATCCAGTCGAGGATGATCAGATCGGGCAGCGCCCCGTCGACCGCCGCCTGCGCCTGCTCGGCGGTCGCGGCGATCGTGACCTCGAAGCCGGCGTGGCGCAGGTTGATCGAGATCAGTTCGGCAATCGCCGACTCGTCTTCGACGACCAGGATGTGGCTCATCTCGAACGCTCCTTCATCTGACGAGCGATTCGACATCGTCCACGGAGTTGTGGCGCACGTCGGTGCCTTTGACGATGTAGATGATCTGCTCGGCCAGGTTCTTCGCGTGGTCGCCGACCCGCTCGATCGCCTTCGCGACGAACACCAGGTCGATGCTCGACGAGATCGTGCGCGGATCTTCCATCATGAAGGTGATGAGCTTTCGCATCAGGCCCTCGAACTCCTGGTCGATCAGGTCGTCGGCCTTCAGCACTTCGACGGCCTTGTCGACATCGAGCCGCGCGAAAGCGTCGAGTGCCTTTCGCAGTTGCGCGACTGCGAGCTCCGCTTCGTAGGCGAGGTCTTTGACCGGCAGCCGCAGCCGGCTCGAGACGCCGGTGCTGAGCAGGCGCTGCACGGTGCGCGCAATGCGCGCGGCCTCGTCGCCGACGCGCTCGAGGTTCGCGATCGTCTTCGAGATCGCGATCAGCAGGCGCAGGTCGCGTGCGGTCGGCTGACGGCGGGCAATGATGGTCGAGAGATCGCGGTCGATCTCGATCTCGGTCTGGTTGACGCGCTCTTCTGTCGCGAGCACGTCGGAGGCGATCTCAGCGCTGAAGTTGGTCAACGCATAGACCGAGCGCGCGACCTGCGATTCGACCATGCCGCCCATCTCGAGCACGCGGGTCGAGATGCCGCTGAGTTCGGCGTCGAATTGGGTTGAAAGGTGTTTGTCAGTCATGTTGATGGCCCTTGAATTCAATAGCCCACCGCGGAGAACGCGGAGAACGCGGAGTCACGCAGAGGTTTCGAGAACTCTGCGGTTCTCTGCGCCCTCTGCGCCTCTGCGGTGAAGGTATTTGTCACCCGAACCTCCCGGTGATGTAGTCCTCGGTGTCCTTCTTCTTCGGCTTCATGAACAAGTCGGACGTCGGCCCGAACTCGATCAGGTCACCGAGGTACATGTAGGCGGTGTAGTCGGAGCTGCGCGCCGCCTGCTGCATGTTGTGCGTGACGATCACGACCGTGTAGTCGGACTTGAGTTCGTGGATCAACTCCTCGATCTTGCCGGTCGAGATCGGGTCGAGCGCCGAGCACGGCTCGTCGAGCAGCAGCACCTCGGGCTTGATCGCGATGCCGCGCGCGATGCACAAACGCTGCTGCTGGCCGCCAGAAAGACCCGAGCCGCTTTGATTGAGCTTGTCCTTCACTTCGTTCCAGAGCGCGGCCTTCTTGAGTGCCCACTCGACGCGCTCGTCCATCTCGATGCGCGGCAACGTCTCGAACAGCTTCACGCCGAACGCGATGTTGTCGTAGATCGACATCGGGAACGGCGTCGGCTTCTGGAACACCATGCCGACCTTGGCGCGGATCAGCGACACGTCGTCCTTGGAGGTCAGGATGTTCTCGCCGTCGAGCAGGATCTCGCCCTCGGCGCGCTGGTCGGGATAGAGCGCGAACATGCGGTTGAAGGTGCGCAGCAGGGTCGACTTGCCGCAGCCCGACGGCCCGATGAAGGCGGTGACCTTCTTCTCCGGGATGTCGAGGTTGATGTTCTTCAGCGCATGAAATTTGCCGTAGTAGAAGTTCAGGTTGCGCACCGAGAGCTTGGGCTTTTCGGTGACGGGAAGGTTGACCTTGGTGTCCATCGTGCGGGCTTTCTGGCTCAGTGCTTGTTGCGCAGGAACGTGCGGGCGAGGATATTCAGCAGCAGCACGCTGAGGGTGATCAGGAACACACCCGCCCACGCCAGCTTCTGCCAGTTCTCGTAGGGGCTCATCGCGAACTTGAAGATCGTGACCGGCAGGCTCGCGACTGGGCCGGTGAGGTCCGAGGTCCAGAACTGGTTCGACAACGCGGTGAACAGCAGCGGCGCGGTCTCGCCGGCGATGCGCGCAAACGCCAACAGGATGCCGGTCAAGACGCCGGCACGTACCGATTTGAGCGTGATGCTGGAGATCACCTTCCACTTCGGTGTGCCCAGCGCATACGCCGCTTCGCGCAATGCGTTCGGAATCAAGACCAGCATGTTTTCGGTGGTTCGGATCACGACCGGAATCACGATCAGCGCGAGTGCGAGCACACCGGCGAAGCCAGAGAAGCTCTTGAGCTGCGCTACCACCACCGCGTAGATGAACAGACCGATCACGATGCTCGGCGCCGACAACAAGATGTCGTTGATGAAGCGTGTGAGCGAGCCCAACAGCCCCTTCTGGCCGTACTCGGCGAGGTAGATGCCGGCGAGCACGCCGATCGGCGTGCCCAACAGCGTGGGCAGGCCGTCCATCGCGAGCGAGCCGCAGATCGCGTTCGCGAGGCCACCGGTTTCGGCCATCGGCGGCGGCGTCATTTCGGTGAACAGCGACAGGCGGATGCCGCCGATCCCGAGGCGCACGGTCTCGAACAGAATCCAGATCAGCCAGACCAGACCGAAGGCCATCGCCGCCATCGACAGCGTCAGCGCAATCACGTTGACCAGCTTGCGCCGGCGGTGTTTGGCCAGCTTGTCGCGGCTGATGGTGGCCGAGAACGTGCTCATCAGTGGCTCCCCTCGCTCTTTTGCATGCGGGCCAACAGCACCCTGGAGAAACCCAGCACCACGAACGTGATGAAGAACAGGATCAGGCCGAGGTAGATCAACGAGGCCTTGTGCAGCCCTTCGGAGGCTTCGCCGAATTCGTTCGCGAGCGCCGAGCTGATGCTGTTGGCAGCCTCGAACAGCGACAGGCTGTTGAGCTGGTTGAAGTTGCCGATCACGAACGTGACCGCCATCGTCTCGCCGAGTGCGCGGCCGAGGCCCAGCATGATGGCGCCGACGACACCGGTCTTGGTGTACGGAAGCACGACCTTGAACATCACTTCCCAGGTCGTCGAACCCAGGCCGTAGGCCGATTCCTTCAACAGTGTCGGCGTGACCTCGAACACATCGCGCATCACCGAGGCGATGAATGGGATGATCATGATCGCCAGGATGATGCCGGCCGACAGCAGGCCGATGCCCACCGGCGGGCCCGAAAACAGGGCGCCGAGCACCGGAACGCCAGCGAACAGCGCCTGCAGCGGTTGCTGCACATACGTCGACAGGATCGGGCTGAACACCAGCAGGCCCCACATGCCGTAGACGATCGACGGCACGGCCGCGAGCAGTTCGATCGCCGTGCCGAGCGGCCGGCGCAACCACGACGGCGAGAGCTCGGTCAGGAACAGCGCGATGCCGAAGCTCACCGGCACGGCGATGATCAGCGCGATCGCGGAAGTCATCAGCGTGCCGTAGATCATCACCAGGCCGCCGTACTTGTTTTGCACCGGATCCCACTCGCTGCGCACCAGAAAGCCAAGACCGTACTCGCGGATCGCCGGCATCGCGCCGATCACGAGCGAGCCGATGATGCCGGCGAGCAGCAGCAGCGTGAGCAATGCAGCGGCCTTCGCGAGCACCGAGAAGAGGAGGTCCGGCCAGGTCGACTGCTGGCGCTTGGGCGGCGGTCGACCGCCCGGCTCGATGCGCTCGGTCGTCGGGTTGTACGGTGTCGTGGGGAGTGTGGCGGCCACGTTCGATCCTTGGCGTCGTGTCGATAAGGCGGGATTGTCCGCCGCGCAAGTGCATGACGGAAGGCCGAGAGGCCAGCGACCTGGGGTCGCGTGGCCGCTTGGCTGAAATTCAGCAGCTTACTTGTAGGCGATCGACTTGCCCGCCGCGTCCTTGATGCTGTCGGCCCAGGCCTTGTGGATCAGGCCCTTCAGGCTTTCGGGCAGCGGCACATATTCGAGGGCGGCAGCCTCTTTGTCACCGCTGGCATAGGCCCAGTCGAAGAACTTCAGCGAGTTGGTCGCGTTGGCCGGCTTGGCCTGGCTTTTGTACATCAGGATGAAGGTGGCGCCGGTGATCGGCCAGGCGTCCTTGGCGGGCTGTTCGGTGAGGATCTGGTAGAAGCTCTTGGCCCAGTCCGCACCGGCCGCAGCGGCCTTGAAGTTCTCGTCGTCGGGCTGAACGTAGTTGCCCGCCGCGTTCTTCAGCTGGATGTGCGACATCTTGTTCTGCTTGGCGTACGCATACTCGACATAGCCGATCGAGTTCGGCAGACGCTGCACGAACGCCGACACGCCTTCATTGCCCTTGCCGCCAGCGCCGGTCGGCCAGTTGACGGCCGTGCCCTCGCCGACCTTGGCCTTCCAGTCGGGGTTCACTTTCGAGAGATAGTTGGTAAAGATGAAGGTCGTGCCCGAACCGTCGGCACGCCGAACCACCGAGATCGCGACATCGGGCAACGGCACGCCGGGGTTCAACGCAGCGAGCGCAGCGTCGTTCCACTTGGTGATCTTGCCGAGGTAGATGTCACCCAGCACTTGCCCGGTCATCTTGATCTGGCCCGGCGCGACGCCCTTGATGTTGACCACCGGCACGACGCCGCCGATCACGGTCGGGAATTGCATCAGGCCGTCTTTCGCCAGGTCTTCATCCTTGAGCGGCATGTCGGTCGCACCGAAGTCGACCGTCTTCGCGCGAATCTGCTGGATGCCGGCACCCGACCCGACCGACTGGTAGTTCACCCGCACGCCGGTTGCCTTGTTGTACGAATCAGCCCACTTGGCGTAGATCGGGGCCGGGAACGTCGCACCGGCGCCGGTGATCTCTTGCGCGGATGCGCAGGTACCGAAGGCGGTCAACACGGCGACAGTGGCGAGGCAGCGAACGAGGGTGAGCGTCATGGTCTTCCTTCCCGGCACCTGCCGGCAATTGCAATGCACGCAATGTAGGTTTTGTTTGTGACGAGCCCGTGACACCACCCGAGGGCGCAGAGATTCCAGAGCTAGAACGCGGCACGCCGTCGCGCATGTCACATTCGATTCATAGGGCTGTCATACACCGTGCCTAAAGTCCAATCGCGACGCGCGCCGATCGGCGTGACGTTCGTTCGACCCACCTCGGAGCCCGCATGAAGAAAATTTCCAGCCTGTTGCTCGCCCCTGCGTTCGTGCTGCTGTTCGCAGCCGGCTGCGCGACCGCACCCGCACCCAAGACGATTGCCGAGACCACGGCAGCGGCGCCGCAGTTGTCTACGCTGACAAAGCTGATCCAGGAAGCTGGACTCACCGAAACGCTGGCCGGCGCTGGGCCGTTCACGGTGTTCGCACCCAGCGACGAAGCGTTCAAGGCTGTTCCGCCGGCAACGTTGCAAGCGCTCATGCAGGACAAGGCGCGACTCAAGGCAGTGTTGACCTACCACGTCGTTCCAGGCGCCGTGCTGGCTGCGGACGTGAAGAACGGTCCGGTCAAGACGGTTCAAGGTGCGAACGTGGCGCTTTCGCGCGCCGGGACGTTCGTGACCGTGGAAGACGCCGTCGTGACGACCGCCGATGTCAAGGCCACGAACGGCATCGTTCACATCATCGACAAAGTGCTGATGCCGCCACGCTGAGCGCGAAGCAGCGCGTCGGATCGGCCGGTGCGCTAACGCAATGTGTCGGCGATGCGCTCGGCGCAGCGCCGCGCCTGCACCGCGTCACGCGCCTCGACCATCACCCGCACCAGCGGCTCGGTGCCCGAGGGGCGGATCAGCACGCGGCCGCTGTCGCCGAGCTCGCGCGCGACCTCGGCTTGCACAGTCGCCAATCGCCGATTCGCCTGCCAGTCGGTGCCGGGTTGCAGGCGCACGTTGACCAGCGTCTGCGGGAACAGCGTGACGCCTTCGAGTTGCTGCGCCAGGTTTCGGCCGCTGCGCGAAACCGTCTGCAACACCAGCAAGGCGCTGACGATGCCGTCGCCGGTGGTGTGCTTGTCGAGCGCCAGCAGGTGGCCGGAGCCCTCGCCGCCGAGCTGCCAGCCGCGCGCGACCAACTCTTCGAGCACATAGCGGTCGCCGACCTTGGCACGCACGAACTCGACGCCGAGCGCCCGCAGCGCGAGCTCGACCGCCATGTTCGTCATCAACGTGCCGACCGCGCCGGGCACCGGCAAACCCTGCGCGAGGCGGTCGGCGACCATCAGATAGAGAAGTTCGTCGCCGTTGTACAGCCGCCCGGCTTTGTCGACGAGTTGGAGCCGGTCGGCATCACCGTCGAGCGCGACGCCGTAGTCAGCACCATGCGACTCGACCGCCGCCACCAGCGCGGCCGGCGAGGTGGCGCCGAAACCGGCGTTGATGTTGGTGCCGTTCGGGCTGCAGCCGATCGCGATGACTTCGGCGCCGAGTTCGTGGAACACGTCGGGCGCAACGTGATAAGCCGCGCCGTTGGCCGCATCGACGACGATCTTCAGCCCTTTCAGCGAGAGCTCGCTGCTGAACGTGCCCTTGCAGAACTCGATGTAGCGGCCGCGTGCATCGTCGATGCGCTTGGCCTTGCCGAGGTTCGCCGAATCGACCCATTGCGGCGGCTGCTCGAGCGCGGCCTCGACCTGCTGCTCCCAAGCGTCGGACAGCTTCTCGCCGCGGGCCGAGAAGAACTTGATGCCGTTGTCGCCGAACGGGTTGTGCGAGGCGCTGATGACCACGCCCAGGCTCAGCCGCAGCGCACGCGTCATGTACGCGACGCCGGGCGTGGGCAACGGGCCGGTCAGCAAGACATCGACACCCGCCGACGCGAAACCGGCTTCGAGCGCCGATTCGATCATGTAGCCGGAGATGCGGGTGTCTTTGCCGATCAGCACGGTCGGGCGTGCTTCGGTGGCCTTGAGCACGCGGCCGACCGCGTGGCCGAGGCGCAGCATGAAGTCGGGCGTGATGGGCGGCTGGCCCACGGTTCCGCGAATGCCGTCGGTGCCGAAATAGGCTCTTGTCATGGTCGTACCTGTTGTCTTGTCTCGCGCTGTGAGCCGTGAGCCGTGAGCGCGGATTATCCGTTCAGCAAGCCGGCCGCCCGCCACACCTTGAGCGCATCGACCGTGGCCCCGACATCGTGCACGCGCACGATGCGCGCACCCGACAGCACGGCCGCCAGCGCTGCGGCCACGCTGGCGGCCTTCCGCTGACCCACCTCGCGCCCCGTGATCGCACCCAGCGTCGACTTGCGTGACCAGCCGACCAGCAACGGCCGGCCGAGCGCGAGCAATTCGCGCTGGCGGCGCAGCAATTCGATGTTGTGCGCGACGCTTTTGCCGAAGCCGATGCCAGGGTCGAAAGCGATTCGTTCGGGCTCGATGCCGCGCGCCAGCAACGCGGCCTCGCGCTCACACAGGAACGCTGCGACCTCGGCAATCACATCGTCGTACTGTGGCCGCTGCTGCATCGACTCGGGCGTGCCGCGCATGTGCATCAGACACACGCCGCAAGTCGTATGTGCAGCCACCGCGTCGAGCGCGCCCGGTGCCTGCAGTGCGTTGATGTCGTTGACGATGTCGGCGCCCCGCGCGAGCACCGCGGCCATCACTTCGGCCTTGTTGGTATCGACCGAGACCGGACAACCCAGCCCGAGCGCCGCATCGAGCACCGGCAGCACGCGCGCCAGCTCGTCGTCGAGCGAGACGGGGCGGGCACCCGGGCGGGTCGATTCACCCCCGATGTCGAGCAGGTCGGCGCCCTCAGCCAGCAACTGCTCGCAGTGGGCAATGGCCGCGGCGGTGCTCGAATGCGAGCCACCATCCGAAAACGAATCGGGCGTGACGTTGACGATGCCCATTACGTGCGGGCGCGAGAGGTCGATGCGGAATCGGGTGGTTTGCCAGTGCATCGCGCGCCTTGTCAACGGTCGAAAACAGGCACGGGGCCGAAGCCCCGTGTCGAGAGTCTCGGCGCGAGGCCGATCAGGCGGTTGCCGCCGCCGTGCCGGGCGCGGCCGGTGGCGTCGGCGGAACGGTTTTGCTCATCGAAGGCGTCCAGTCTTTCGGCGGGCGCGGCGGACGGCCGTTCATGATGTCGTCGATCTGCTCGGTGTCGATGGTTTCGTACTCGAGCAGCGCGCCGGCCATCGCATGCATTTTGTCTTTGTTGCCCTCGATCAGCCCGCGCGCGATGCCGTACTGCTCGTCGATGATGCGGCGAATCTCGCGGTCGACAGCCTGCATCGTCTGCTCGCTCATCGTCGTGGTCTTGGTGACCGAGCGACCGAGGAACACTTCACCTTCGTTCTCGGCGTAGACCATCACGCCGAGCGCGTCGGTCATGCCGTAGCGCGTGACCATGTCGCGGGCGATATGGGTCGCGCGCTCGAAGTCGTTGCTCGCGCCCGTCGACATCTCGCCCATGAACACTTCCTCGGCGATGCGTCCGCCGAACAGGATCGAGATCGTGCTCAGCATGCGCACCTTGTCGGTGCTGTAGCGGTCACCTTCAGGCAACTGCATCGTGACGCCGAGTGCGCGACCCCGTGGGATCACGGTGACCTTGTGCACCGGGTCCGCCTTCGGCACCAGGCGTGCCACCAGTGCGTGGCCGGACTCGTGGTACGCGGTGTTCTTGCGCTCCTCCTCGGCCATGATCATCGACTTGCGCTCGGGCCCCATCATGATCTTGTCCTTGGCCTTCTCGAAGTCGAGCATCTCGACGACGCGGCCGCTGCGGCGCGCAGCGAACAATGCCGCCTCGTTGACCAGGTTGGCGAGGTCGGCACCAGAGAAGCCCGGCGTACCGCGCGCGAGGATGTCGGCGCGGATGTCTTGCCCGACCGGCACTTTGCGCATGTGCACATTGAGGATCTGCTCGCGGCCGCGCACGTCGGGCAGCGTCACATAGACCTGGCGGTCGAAGCGGCCCGGGCGCAGCAGCGCGGGGTCGAGGATGTCGGGCCGGTTGGTGGCGGCCATCACGATCACGCCCACGTTGGTCTCGAAGCCGTCCATCTCGACCAACATCTGATTCAGGGTTTGCTCGCGCTCGTCGTTGCCACCGCCGAGGCCGGCACCGCGATGGCGGCCGACCGCGTCGATTTCGTCGACGAAGATGATGCAGGGCGAGCTCTTCTTGGCTTGGTCGAACATGTCGCGCACGCGGGCCGCACCGACGCCGACGAACATCTCGACGAAGTCGGAGCCCGAGATCGAGAAGAACGGCACCTTGGCTTCACCGGCGATCGCCTTGGCCAGCAAGGTCTTGCCGGTCCCCGGAGGGCCGACCAGCAGCACACCGCGCGGGATGCGGCCGCCGAGCTTCTGGAACTTCTGCGGATCTTTCAGGAAGTCGACAAGTTCCTTGACCTCTTCTTTGGCCTCGTCGCAACCGGCGACGTCGGCAAAAGTGGTGGTGTTGTTGGCCTCGTCGAGCATGCGGGCCTTGCTCTTGCCGAAGCTGAACGCGCCGCCCTTGCCGCCACCCTGCATCTGGCGCATGAAATAGATCCAGACGCCGATCAACAACAGGATCGGCCCCCACGACATCAACATCGTGCCGAGCAGCGAAGGCTCCTCGCGCTGCTTGACGTCGAACTTGACGCTGTTGTTGATGAGGTCGCCGACCAGACCGCGATCGAGCGAGGTGGCGGTGGTGCGCACTTCCTTGTCGTCGGTCGTCTTGGCGCGAATCTCGGTGGTGCCGCCGCCGACATCTTGCAGCACGACGCTCTTGACGCGCTTGGCGCGTACTTCCTCGAGAAACTCCGAGTAGCCCATCGCGTTGCCCTGCGCGGCCGTTCGGTCGAATTGCTTGAACACGGTGAACAGCACGAGTGCGATCACCAGCCAGACAGCAACTTTAGAGAACCATTGATTGTTCACCGTGACTCCATTTTTTGGGTCTGGACCAAGAAGCTCGGGCGCTCTCGCGCCGCCATCTCAGTCATCTGCGGACGATTTTAGTCCAGTCAAGCCCCGCGCCGGTGTAGCAATCCCCACGGACCGCGAACGTGTATCGGGCCTTTGCACTCGCATGATGCGCGTCAAGAGACGGTATCGATTTGCGACAAAGGCGCTCGAGCGCTGCGTTTCAGTCCGAGGCCGACCAGAAAGGTTTCGGACGATTTGTCGCGCGAGGCCTTCGGCTTGATCGGCTTGACGACGCGAAAGGTGTCTTTGAACAACTTCACGAGCTCGCTGTAGCCGCCGCCGTGAAACACCTTGCAGACCAGCGCGCCTTGTGGCGTCAGGTGATTCTGGGCGAAATCGACCGCCAGTTCGACGAGGTGGCTGATGCGTGCCGAATCGGCGCTCTCGATGCCCGACAAGTTAGGCGCCATGTCCGACAGCACTACGTCGACCGGGCGCCCGTCGACGATTGCCGCCAGTTGCGCCAGAACCGCCTCCTCGCGGAGGTCACCCTGCAGAAAGACCACGCCTTCGATCGGGTCCATCGCCAGCATGTCGAGCGCGATGATCGTGCCCTTGAGCCGACCGGCCGCTGCGCCGCCGGCGCCGACATCCTTGGGCGCGAATCGCCGGCGCACGTACTGGCTCCAGGCACCCGGCACCGAGCCGAGGTCGACGACGATCTGACCGGGCTTGATCAGGCGAAGCTCCTCGTCGATTTCTTTCAGCTTGTAGGCCGCCCGCGCCCGATAGCCCTCGCGCTGAGCCAGCTTCACGTAGGTGTCGTTCGTGTGATCGTGCAACCACTGCTTGTTAACCTTCTTGCTCTTGGTCTGGGTTTTCATGGCACAGGGATAATACGGGCATGACTGCGATTCAATTGACTCCCGCCCAGCGCAAAGAACACCGCGCTGAAGCCCATCACCTCGACCCGGTGGTGATGATCGGCTCCGACGGTCTCACACCTGCCGTTCAGAAAGAAGTGGACGCGGCGCTCAACGCCCACGGGCTGATCAAGGTGCGGGTGTTTTCCGATGAGCGCGCCACGCGCGAGGCCATCTTCACCACGCTGGCCGATGCGCTTGCCGCTGCGCCGATCCAGCACATCGGCAAGCTGCTGGTGCTGTGGCGGCCGATGCCGCCGAAAGAAAAGGTCGAGCGCGAGGGCCGCGGTTCGGGCCCGCGGGTCGTGAAGATCCTGAAGTTCTCGAAGAGCGGTAACCACCGCGCGCAGGTCAAGAAGATCACGGTGATGGGCAACATGCGCATCGCCGCCGGCGGTGAACTCAAGCGCGCGACCAAACGCCGCACCAGCGTCAAGAAGTCTTCGCAGTCCGAGTGATCGCAGTCCGACTCACTTGATTCAGGCGCCAGGCGAGCGCCAGCACCAGCAAGCCCTTGAGCGCGAAAAAACCGCTCGATACGGCATGCAACATGCCGAACGACACGGCGCCCTGCCCGGCCCGAGCCGCTTGCATCATCGGCTGCACCGCGAAGTACCCGGCGACGGTGCAAAACAGCGCACCGAGCAACAGCATCAAGTTGGCGCTGAACACCGAACCCGTACCGGCCTCGGCAGCATCACGGCTGCGCTGGCGTTCGATCGCGAACAAGACCACCGCGACCGCGATGGCGAGATAGGCTTCTTGCTCGAAAAGGCGGTTGACGAATCGACCTGCATCCGGACGCGCCAGCATCGCGAAAGCCGCCGGCGCAGCGATCGCACCGATGCACAACAGGATGCCGGCCCACATGCCGGCGACCAGCGCAGCCAAGCGGCCAGAGAGGCGGCCAGGAAATCGGCCACCGCGGCGCATCAGACGTACCTGACCGCGATGATCTCGTAGTGCCGCACGCCGCCGGGCGCTTGCACCTCGGCCACGTCGCCGCCCGACTTGCCGATCAGCGCCCGCGCAATCGGCGAGCTGATCGAGATCAGCCCCTGCTTCAGGTCGGCCTCGTCGTCGCCGACGATCTGGTAAGTCACGGCCGCGCCGCTGTCCTGGTCTTCCAGGTCGACAGTCGAGCCGAACACGATCCGGCCTTCGGCGTTCAGCGTCTTCGGATCGATGATCTGTGCCGCCGCCAGCTTGCTTTCGACCTCGAGGATCCGGCCCTCGATGAAACCCTGCTTGTCCTTCGCGGCCTCGTACTCGGCGTTTTCCGACAGGTCGCCCTGCGCGCGGGCTTCGGAGATGGCCTGGATGACCGAATGGCGCTCCACGCCCTTCAGGCGCGCGAGTTCTTCTTTGAGCTTTTCGGAACCGCGAACGGTCAGGGGGATAGTGGCCATGATTCTGGAAAAACCTTGAAGCGAAAATGAAGCCGCCGCCGGGAACATGCCGGCGGCGGAAACGAGTTTGCTGAATTTTAGTGCAGTTCGCGGTGCAGCTCTTGCAGAGACACCACCACCAGGTCGTCCTGGTGCTTCATGCCTTCGACCGCCGCCTCGCATCCCGCCATGCTTGTGTAGTAGGTGATCCGATTCGCCAGCGCGGCCTGACGGATGTGGCGTGAATCGGCGATCGCGGTGCGGGTTTCATCGACCGTCGTGAAGACGAGCTGGATCTCGCCCGCTTTGACCATGTCGACGATGTGCGGCCGGCCGTCTTTGACCTTGTTGACCGCCTTGACCGGCACGCCGCCCGCAGCGATCGCCGCGGCCGTGCCTTTGGTCGCGATGATCGTGAAACCGAGCGCGTGCAGGTCGCGCGCGACCACGCCCGCACGTGCCTTGTCGCCGTTCTTCACGGTGATGCACACGGTGCCCGAAGTCGGCAGGCGCGAGCCCGCGCCGAGCTGGCTCTTGAACATCGCCTCGCCGAAGGTTCGGCCCGCACCCATCACCTCGCCGGTCGAGCGCATTTCCGGCCCCAGGATTGGGTCGACGCCGGGAAACTTGTTGAACGGGAACACCGCTTCCTTGACCGAGAAATACGGCGGGATCACTTCGTGCGGTGCCTTGCCGTCCTTGCCCTTCTGGCTCGCCAG
>JANMWQ010000616.1:0-3787 GCA_031394085.1 Rhizobacter sp.
GAACACGAGGAACACCAACACGTAGGGCAGCACCAGCATGCGCCCCCAGAACTGCCAGCGATCGGGGGCGCGCCGTGTGGCGGCAGGGCTCGTCAGCACGGCGCTCATCGATCGACCCCGTCAGCTCACTGCGCCACGGTCTTGATGCGCGCGATCATCTCGTCGATCGCTTTGTCGACCGGCACCTTCTCGTTGATCACGCGGTTCATCGCCTTGGCCCAGACGTTCTCGTTGTTCAGCACCGTGAACTTGTAGTTCTTGGTGAACTCGAACGTGACGGTGCCGGCCTTGTACTGGTTGTAGACCGAGAGACGGTGGCGATCGGCCTTCCAGAACGGTCGCTCCTGCGCCACCTTGGTGACCGGGAACCAGCGGCCGAGCGAGCCTTCGACATACGGCGTCAGGTTCTCTTCTTCGAGCAAAAACGCGACGAACTGTTTCGCGGCCACCTTGTTCTTCGCCTCCTTGAAGACGACGCCGGTCTTCACCGCGGTGCGATAGACCATCTTCGTGCCGTCGGGCTTGGTCGGGAAACCGACGGTGCGGATCAGCTCGGTGTAGTTCTTGTTCGCGGTCGCGCGCTGCGCTTCGGTCAGCGTGGCGTTGTTCGCGTCGTCGAGCCATTTGGCGGCGATCGAGATGGTCGCGTTGTGCGTCATCACGGTCGTCTTGTTGTGGAACGCGACGTTGTTGTCCGGGTCTTTCCAGCCGGTCGACGACGGTGGCGAGCAGCCCTTCTGGTACGGCGCCACGTAGTCGGTCATCGCGCTGATCAGGCCGGCGCGCACGCTCGGGTCGTCGACCAGCAGCTTGCCGCTGTCGTTGACCAGTTTGACGTTGTAGGCGTCCATGAACGTGAGGAACGAGTAGAACGAATCGCTCGAATCCACGCCCATCGGCATGCCGATGCCGAAGCCGCGCGAGCCGCTCTTGGCGCGGTAGGCCGGCTGCACCTTGTCGCACCAGAAGCTCCAGTATTCCTTCCAGGTGGTCGGGATGTCTTCTGGCTTGAACCCGGCGTCGGTCAGCATGTCGGACCAGTACTCGATGTGCATGGTCTGCTGCTTGAGCGGGAACGCGTAGTACGCGCGGTTCTTGGCCGCGTCGTTGTACAAGAAAGTCGTCTCGACCGTGTTCGGCGCGAAGCGCGCCCGGATCGGGTCGATCACGCTGCTGATGTCTTCGAGCTTGCCGTCGAAGGCCCACTTCGCGGTGACCTGGAAGTCATACACATCGGCGTAGGCCACGTCGGGCGGGCTGCCCGAGTCGAGTGCCGACACGGTCTTGGGGATCATGTCTTGCACCGGGTACTGCGAGAGCTCGATTTTGATCTTCGGGTGTTTGGTCTCGAACTTCTTGATCGCGGCGAAGAGGGCGTCGTCTTCCGACTTGTAGAAGCCCTTGACCCACCAGACGGTGAGCTTTTCCTGGGCCATCACCGGGGCGGCGCCTGCCAGGGCTGCACCGGCAACGAGGCCGGCGATCAGTGTCTTCAGCTTCATGCGCTTGTCTCCTCCGGCTCGGCCGGATTGGTTGATTATGGTGTGATCGTATGATGATCAATCAGCTCGCCTCTGCGAGGTTTTCGGAGGTCGGCAGCGGTCGTCAGCGGCACTCCGGCACGGGCGTGAGCACCGGCCTGCCGCTGAGCTTGGCGTCGAGGTTGTCGAAGGCGAGGGTGGCCATCGCCCGGCGTGTTTGTGCGGTCGCGCTGCCGATGTGCGGTGTCATCACGACGTTGCTCATCTCGCGCAGCGCCTGCGGTACGTTGGGTTCGTCCTCGAACACATCGAGCGCGGCGCCGGCGATGGTGCCGGCGCGCAAGGCCTCGATCAGCGCGGCCTCGTCGATCACCGAACCGCGCGCGACGTTGACGACGCAGCCGTTCGGCCCGAGCGCGCGCAGCACGTCGGCGTCGACCAGCTTGCGCGTGCCGGCGCCGCCGGGCGTGATGAGCACGAGATAGTCGCTGTTCGCCGCCAGCGTGGCGGCGCTCGGAAAGTAGGTCAGCGGCAACTCCGGCTTGGCGCTGCGCGCGGTGTAGGCGATGGTCATGCCGAACGCGGCGGCGCGGTGTGCGATCGCTTGACCGATGCGACCCATGCCGACGATGCCGAGCCGTGCGCCCGACATCTTGCGGCCCAACGGCAGCGGGCCTTTGGGCCACGCGCCATCGCGCACGAAGCGGTCGGCGCGGGCGATCTGGCGCGACCACGCGAGCATCAGCGCGATCGCGAGATCGGCCACGTCATCGTTCAGCACACCCGGCGTGTGGGTGACGACGACGCCGCGCGCCTTGGCGGCCGAGACATCGATGCCGTCGTAGCCGACGCCCATCACCGAGATCACCTCGAGCGCGGGCAGTTGCGCGATCAGCGCGGCGCTCACTTTCGATTCGCCGCTCGCTTGGATCGCGCGGATGAGGGGTGCGACCGCGGCGAATGCAGCGGGGTCGGTCTCGTGCAGGCGCAGGTGCAGCGTGTACTTCGCGCGCAGCGCCTCCAGCAGGAATGGCGGCAGGTTGGCGACGCAAAGAATCACCGGCATGGGCAACTGGGCTGGCAAGGTGGGCTCCCGGGTTCTCAGCGAGATGGCAGTCAATCGTCGTACCATATTATGTCGACGATCGTATGCCGACCCACTCGCCACAGCCACCGGGAAACCGAGCACCCATGAGCAACGAAGCGCAACCGAAAAAGAAACCGTCGGAACTGCGCAGCCAGCAGTGGTTCGGCCGGCAAGACCGCGACGGCTTTGCCTACCGCAGCTGGGTCAAGGGCAAGGGCGTACCGCACGACCAGTTCGACGGCCGGCCGGTGATCGGTATCTGCAACACCTTCAGCGAGCTCACACCGTGCAACTCGCACTTTCGCACCCTCGCCGAGCAGGTGAAGATCGGCGTGTACGAGGCCGGCGGCTTCCCGCTCGAGTTCCCGGTGATGAGCCTGGGCGAGACACTGCTGCGGCCGACCGCGATGCTCTACCGCAACCTCGCGTCGATGGACGTCGAAGAGAGCATCCGCGGCAACCCGATCGACGGCGTGGTGCTGCTGATGGGCTGCGACAAGACCACACCGTCGCTCGTGATGGGCGCGGCAAGCGTCGACCTGCCGACCATCGGAGTCAGCGGCGGGCCGATGCTCAATGGCAAGTGGCGCGGACAAGACCTCGGCTCGGGCACCGGCGTGTGGAGCATGAGCGAGCAGGTCCGTGCCGGTACGTTGAAGCTCGCCGATTTTTTCGATGCCGAGAGCTGCATGCACCGCAGCCACGGCCACTGCATGACGATGGGCACGGCCTCGACGATGGCCTGCATGGTCGAGGCGCTCGGCATCGGCCTGCCGGGCAACGCCGCGTTCCCGGCGGTCGACGGCCGGCGCAACGTGCTCGCGCGCAACGCGGGCCGGCGCATCGTCGAGATGGTGCATGAAGACCTGAAGCTGTCGCAGGTGATCACGCGTGAAGCGTTCGAGAACGCCATCAAAACGCTGGCCGCGATCGGGGGCTCGACCAACGCGGTGATCCACCTGGTCGCGATGGCGCGGCGCATCGGCGTCGAGCTCTCGATCGACGACTTCGACAAGCTCGCGAGCGACCTGCCGTGCCTGTTGAACCTGCAGCCCTCGGGCAAGTACCTGATGGAAGACTTCTGCTACGCGGGTGGCCTGCCGGCGGTGATGAAAGAGATCGCGCCGCACCTGCACCTCGGTCAGATCACCAGCAGCGGCCGCACCGTCGGCGAGAACATCGAGAGCGCGCAGAACTTCAACACCGAGGTCATCAAGCC
>JANMWQ010000623.1:0-8593 GCA_031394085.1 Rhizobacter sp.
CTGCTGCAGCACATCCTGGACGACACCGAAGAGCACATCGACTTTCTGGAAACCCAGATCGATCTCGTCGGCAAGGACGGGTTGGAAAACTATCTGCAGTCGCAGATGGGTGAGGTGAGCTAGCGCGCCTTTCGGCGTGGCGGCTCGCGTGCCTGAGAGGGCAAAGGACGGACATGATCGTTTGCGTGTGTCGCAGAATTTCTGACCACCAGATTCGCCAGGCTGCGGCCGACGGGGCGCACAGCCTGGAGTGCCTGCAGTTCGACCTCGGCGTCGCGACGCAGTGCGGCCGCTGCGCCGATTGCGCATCACGCGTGCTGTGCGACGCGCGCGCGGCCGGCGGCAACCACCAGCAGCACGTGATCACGATCGCGCGGCCTCAGCAGGCGCAGATGGCCTGACGGCATCGCATCTGGCGGCCGCACACTGCCTACAATCCGCGCTCCATTGGCTCATTCGCGCGCATGCTGCGCGCCGCGTCATGCTTGACATCACTGTGCTGCGCAAGGATCTGGCGGCTGTCGTCGCCGGACTCGAAAAACGCAAGTCGCCCCAGCCGTTTCTCGACATCGATCGCTTCTCGTCGCTCGAAGTCGAACGCCGCACGATTCAGGTTCGCACCGAAGCACTGCAGGCGCGGCGCAACAGCCTGTCGAAGCAGATCGGGCAGTTGAAAGCGAAGGGCGAAGACACCGCCGCGGTGATGAGCGAGGTCGGTGGCATCGGCGATGAACTCAAGGCCTCGGCCGAGCGGCTCGACGTGATTCAGAGCGAACTCTCGACGATGCTGATGAGCGTACCGAACCTGCCGCAAGCCGATGTGCCGGTCGGCGCCGACGAGACCGCGAACGTCGAAGTGCGCCGCTGGGGCACGCCTCGCAAGTTCGACTTCTCCGCCCGCGACCACGTCGACCTCGGCGCGCCGCTGGGCCTCGATTTCGACACCGGCGCGCTGCTCTCGGGCTCGCGCTTCAGTTTCATGCGCGGCCCGGTCGCACGGCTGCACCGCGCGCTCGCGCAGTTCATGCTCGATGTGCAAACGCTGGAGCACGGCTACACCGAGTGCTACACGCCGTACATCGTGAATCGCGAGATTTTGGAGGGCACCGGGCAGCTGCCGAAGTTCAAGGAAGACATGTTCTGGGTCAGCCGTGGCGGTGACGAGGCGCAGGCCCAGCAGTACCTGATATCGACGTCTGAAATCTCCTTGACCAACACCGTGCGCGAACGTGTGCTGCCGGCCAGCGACCTGCCGATCAAGCTGACGGCGCACAGCCCGTGTTTTCGCTCCGAGGCCGGCAGTGCGGGGCGCGACACGCGCGGCCTGATCCGCCAGCACCAGTTCGACAAGGTCGAGATGGTGCAGATCAGCCACCCGGACGACAGCAGCGCGGCGCTCGAACAAATGGTCGGTCACGCCGAGGCCGTGTTGCAGAAACTCGGGTTGCCGTATCGCGTGGTGTTGCTGTGCAGCGGCGACATGGGGTTCGGTTCGTCCAAGACCTACGACCTCGAAGTCTGGGTGCCGGCGCAAAACACGTTTCGCGAGATCAGCTCGTGCTCGAACATGGACGCGTTTCAAGCGCGCCGCATGCAGGCGCGCTTCAAGAGCGCGCAGGGCAAGAACGAATTCGTGCACACGCTGAACGGGTCGGGGCTGGCGGTCGGGCGCACGCTGGTCGCGGTGCTCGAGAACTGTCAGAACGCCGACGGCTCGATCACCTTGCCGCCGGCTTTGCGCCCCTACATGGGCGGCCTGGCCCTGCTCAAGCCGCCAGCGCGAGCGGGTTGAACCAAAAGCCTGGGCTAGAATGCGAGGCTCGGTGAAGACCCGCCGAAAAACACCGGAGAGGTGGCAGAGTGGTCGAATGTACCTGACTCGAAATCAGGCGAACCGCAAGGTTCCGAGGGTTCGAATCCCTCCCTCTCCTCCAGTCAGCTGGAAGCTCGGGTCTGCGCAGTTATCTTCGGTTTCTTGGAGCTCGTTTGGGATGCGGCGCCGGGCCCATTACGCCGCGGCTGATGCCGGCAGGCGCTTTACCGTTGCGAACCGCTCAGGCTCCTGACGGGCCTTCCAGAGGTCTACCGACTCCTGCATACGCAGCCAGCTCTCTGCGCTGGTGCCGAGCAGCCTCTCCAGTCGCATCGCCACGTCCGGCGACAACGCGCGGTGCTCATGCAGCAACTGCGACACGGTCAGACGGCTCACGCACAGCAGTTCGGCAAGCTTGCTCTGTGTCATGCCCAGGCTGGGCAGCACATCCTCACGCAGGATTGCGCCCGGATGCGTCGGCCGGCGGTCGAGATTGCGTAGTGACTTCATGGTCATGCCTCAGTGGTGGTCCTCAAAATTTACGTCGATCGCGTCCTCACCGTCGAAGCGGTATGTGATGCGCCAATTGCCCAACACGCTCACCGCATATTCGCCTACCCGCGCGCCCTTCAGCGGGTGAAAGCGGTAGCCCGGCAGATCCATGTCAGTGGCCTTCGCGCTGGCATCGAGCCGGTCGAGCATGCGCTCGATTCGCGCTCCGAACTGAGCCGGTATTCCACGGTAATCGCTTTTGCTGAAAAACCGTTCGAGGCCCTTGTGCTTGAACGTTCTGATCATCGGGTGAGTGCTATTCCAAGCGTATCAATGTAATGTATAACATTGCATTTCGCAATCAAAGAATTCAGGCAATCAGTGGGTGGCTCCATGCGCTCGGCGATCGACGCGAGCCCGAACGCACCTCCAGCGCCGGCAAATACCTTCTGACCTGAGGATGATTCGCGGGAGGCCTTGTGTCACGCTGGTCTCCCCCATGAAGACGACCCGCTACCGCGTCAGCACCCGCATCGGCATGTTCTGCATCGAATTGCGCCGTGGTGGTTTCTGCCGCGTGTTGTTCGGCCGCAAGGAACTCGGGGTTTTCAAAAGCGCCGAACTTGCGTTGGGTGGCTTGTTCACCGACGCACGCGATTGGCCCGGCATTGCCCGAAATTCTTCGCTCGGCTTGCCGACCGATCTGCAGGAATGGGCGCCCTCGACGAAGCCGCTGGAAGTAGCGCTCGCTGCCTCGGTATTCAGGCGCTCAGGCGCTCAGGGGCAGACTTCCATTCGCCGCGTCACGCCGCGGATCACCTCGTCGCTGAACCAGAAAAAGTAGCCCGTCACCGTGACGGTCGCACTGTCTTTGGTGCGCGTCTTGTGTTCGACCGGTACGACCCAGCCGACGTAGCCGCCGCCGCTGCCGCCCATCGGGCACGCACCGCGCTGCGGCGTGCCGATGACGAGTTCGCGGTTCGGGTCGAGGCTTTTCGCGGTGGCGTCGAAGTAATTGGTGACGGCCGACTCGTGATTGCGCGGCGGAATCGCGCGCACCGTTTGCTGCGGGGCGGGGGCGCTGGCGCAACCGGCGATCGTGAGGCTTGCGACCAAAAGTGCAGCGGCGGTTTTCGTCATGAGTGGTCCCTGAGATGGTACGTGGCCGGGCGAGTCGAGCCCGGCGGCGATCGGCGTGTTTGTCGCACAACTGTAGCGGCACGCCAACCCCTGAACGCAGGGCGGAGCAGGCAAGCCCATTTCGACTCTTGTCAAGCGCCTGCAGTTTGCCAGCTTGTCGGCAACGCATTACGTGCGCCCGAGATTCGCGGCAATTCATCACGCCATGTGCTTGTGCGGGCTTGCAACCCCCGCGCTCGCGGGCTGGAGGCCGCAACCACGGGCCGAAACAATCGAGTCCATGAAATTCAAGGAAACGCAGATCTACGGCTGGGACGAAGAGCCGGTCGACGAACGCCCGTCAGAATTCAGTTCGACCACTGGTTACTCGGGCTTGTCGGGCTACCAGCCACTGAACGCCCCGGTGCGCACACGCCAGTCACGCAGCCGGGTCGGATTCAAGGCGGTCCTGTTGTTCTGCGCCTTCGTGCTGGCGCTCGGCGCATTCGCCATCGTCAAACTCGTACCACTGCTGCGTGGCTGAACGCACTGGCGAGCGCCCCGGCAGCGCTTCACGGATCTTTACGGCACAGCCAATCCCCCTTCACCGCGTCTGAACATCATCATGGGTCGGGCAATCGGCTCGACCCACCGGAGATTTCGATGCGTGAAGTGACAGCGGCGCAGGTGCCGCAACAATGCTCTATACAGCTGGCTGCGCAGAAATGATGCGCGCCAAGGCTATGCTCAGCCCCGAGAGCGGGTTCGCTGCGCTCGCCCTCCAAAGTGCGGTGATGTCCGCAGCGCACCCGTCGAATGCCACCCATCCCATGTCCGCCCGCTTGCTGCTGATCGACGACGATGCCCGACTCGCGTCGATGGTCGGCGACTACCTTCGCAACTCCGGGTTCGAGGTCGAGACCGCGGGCTCGCTGGCCGCTGGCCGTGAGCGCCTGGCGGCCGAAAATTTCGACGCGCTGGTGCTCGACCTGATGCTGCCCGACGGCGACGGCCTCGACCTTTGCCGCGAGTTGCGCGCCGATGCACGCCATCGCCACCTGCCGCTGCTGATGCTCACGGCACGCGGCGAGCCGATGGACCGCATCGTCGGCCTCGAACTCGGTGCCGACGACTACCTGCCCAAACCCTTCGAGCCGCGCGAACTGCTGGCGCGCATCAAGGCCTTGTTGCGGCGCGCCGCACCACAACCCGCGACCGACGACGTCTTGCGCTTCGGCCGCCTCGAAGTCGATCTGGGCGCACGCGTCGCGCGGCTCGGCGGCACGATCTGCGACCTCACCGGTCACCAGTTCGACCTGCTCGTGGTGCTCGCGCAAAGCCCCGGTCGCGTGCTGTCACGCGACCAGATCATGGATTCGCTCAAAGGCCATCCGCTCGAAGCATTCGACCGCTCCATCGACGTCCACATCTCACGCATCCGCGCGGTGATCGAAGACGATCCGAAGTTGCCGCGGCGCGTGCTCACCGTGCGCGGTGCTGGCTACGTGTTCGCGCGCAAGCAGGACGCCGACGACCACCACCACGAGGCCTGATGAGCGCACTGCGTCGCCCGACGGCGGTTGCGCCGTCCGAGCGCGGCGGCGCGCGTTCTTGCATCTGCACCGCATGATCCGGCGCAGATGAACACCCTCTACCTTCGGATCTACGCGACGGTCGTGGTGCTGTTGCTGTTGTTCGCGGCGGCTTCGGGTTGGGTCTTTCAGCGCCACATGGAGCAAGAGCGGGTGCGCACCGAGGTGGTGTTGACCGAGCGCATGAGTGCTTGGGCCGAACTGATCCAGCGTTCGCTGCCGAGCCACGACCAGCCCACCCTCGACCAGGCCGCGGCGCTGCTCGAATGGTCGCAGCGCCTGCGCTTGCCGCTCGCGCTCGACAGCGAAAAGGGCGCGCGCATCGCGCAGTCGGACTCCTTCGTGCGGCGCCAGAACGAAGGCGCGGTGCGCGGCCTCGCGGTGCGGCTCGAAGACGGCCGCACGCTGTGGATCATGCGGCCCGGGCTGGTCCGCCAGGGCGTCAGGCTCGGCATTGCCGGTGCGCCCGCAGGCGCCATGACCGATGGCCCGGACGGCTTGCCGCCGTTTCTGCCCTTCATCCCGCCGGCATGGCAAAAGGGGCTCGGCCTCGTCGTCGTGCTCGTGATTCTGTTCATCGCGGTGGCGGTCGGCGCCTACCCGGTCGTGCGGCGCCTCACACGGCGCCTCGAGGCGCTGAAGCTGGGCGTCGAGCAGTTCGGTTCCGGGCAGTTGCACCACCGCGTGCAAGTCACCGGGCACGACGAGGTCGCCGCGGTCGCGTCGAGTTTCAACGTGGCCGCAGCAAGGGTCGAGGCGGTGGTGCGCTCGCACCAGTCGCTGCTGGCCAACGCCAGCCACGAACTGCGCTCGCCGCTGGCGCGCATGAAGATGGCGGTGTCGATGCTCGACGACGCATCACCCGCGCATCGCGAACGTTTGAAGAAGGAGATCGACACGAATGTGGCCGAGCTCGATGCGCTGGTCGAAGAAGTGCTGCTCGCGAGCCGCCTCGATGCCGCGACCTCATCAGGCAGCAGCGAGCGCAACGAGCGTGTCGAACTGCTGGGCATGGCGGCCGAAGAGGCCGCGCGCGTCGACGCAACCGTCATCGGCGAGCCGATCACGGTGCTCGGCGAAGACCGTCTGATCCGGCGCGCGCTGCGCAACCTGCTCGAGAACGCGCGCCGCTACGGCGGCAGCGAGGTCGAAGTGGTGATCGAGTCACGCGCCAGCCGCGCCGAGGTGCGCGTTTGCGACAGGGGGCCGGGCGTGCCCGAGGCGATGCGAGAACGCATCTTCGAGTCGTTCTTTCGCCTGCCGGGTCATGCCGAACAGGCCGGCGGGGTCGGGCTCGGCCTGAGCCTGGTCAAGCAGATCGCCGAGCGCCACGGCGGCAGTGTGCGCTGCGAGGGGCGCGAGGGCGGCGGCGGTTGCTTCGTGCTCTCGCTGCCGCGGGGCTGAACCCGCACAAGCGCTGCGCTAAGCTGCGCGATCGTTCAGCTTCGGTCGCGCCATGTCTGCCAAACCTTTCGACGTGATTGTTTTCGGGGCCACCGGCTTCACCGGCCGTCAGGCGGTGCGCGCGCTGGTGCACCGCGCGGCCACGCGGCCGCTGCGCTGGGCTGTGGCCGGGCGCAACCTGGAACGGCTGCGCGGCGCGATTCACGACATGGTGCCCGCTGCCGCGGCGCAGCCGGGCATCGTGATCGCCGACGCCGAGCAACTCGATTCGCTGCAGGCGCTCGCAGCGCAGACCGCCGTGCTGCTCAACCTCGCCGGCCCGTACGCGTTGACCGGCGAAGCCGTGGTGCAGGCCTGCATCGCGCAGGGCACGCACCACCTCGACCTGACCGGCGAGACCTTCTGGGTGCGCCAGCTGATCGAGCGCCACCACCGCGCCGCGCAACGCGCACAGGTCAAGATCATCATGAGCTGCGGCTACGAAGCCCTGCCGTTCGACCTGGCGACGTTGTGGGCGGCGCAGCAACTCAGGCAGCGCACCGGCGAGGCCTGCCGCGAGATCAAGCTGGTCGTCAGTTTCACCGGCAAGCGCATCACGAGCCCGAACGACGCGGTCAGCGGCGGCACCGTCGGCTCGATGCGCGCCTTGCTCGAACTCGACACCACCGATTGCGTGCGCAACCCGGCCTGCCTGCTGCCGCCCGACGCCATCGACGCAGCCGTGGTGGCCGAGCGCAACGCCTACCGATTCATCCCGCGCTACGACGACGATGTGCGCGCGGTCACCGCGCCGACGATCCCCGCGCCGTTCGTCAACCCGCCGGTCGTGCTGCGCTCGGTCGCGCTGGCAAACGCGTCGACAACAGAATCGAGCCTGTTCGCACCCGACTTTCGCTACGTTGAATCGACCGACATGGCGAGCCTGGTGCCGCAGCTCGCATTCTTGCCGCGCGCCGCCACGCTGCCGTTGCAATGGGCGGCGGCCGCGGCGATCGCGGCGCCGCTCGCCGGGCTGAGCGCCTCGGTCTCGGGCCCGTTGACGTTCCAGCGCGGCGCGCTGCGCAAACTGATCGAGCGGTTCGCGCCGAAGCCCGGTGCCGGCCCGAGCGAGGCGGTGCTCGCGGGCAGCGGCTATGCGTTCGAGGTGTTCGCCACGTCGACGAGCGGCCAGCGTTTTCATGGGCGCGTCACCGCGCAAGGCCACCCGGGCTATCGTTCGACGCCCGAGATGATGGTCACCGCAGGCGTCGGTCTGGCGCGCGGCGAGCTTGGCCGCACGCCGCACTTCGGCATCGTCACGCCGGCCACCGGTCTGGGGATCGAAGCGGTCGACGCGCTGCGCGAGGCCGGCGTCGTGTTCAGCTCGGTGGATTGAGTGCCCGCGAGGGCGCGGATGCGGATGCGGATGCGGGTGCGGGTGCGGGTGCGGGTGCGGGTGCGGGTGCCGGCGCGGTCTGCGCTTCGCGCGCGCGCTCGGCGTACCGGTTGAAACGCCAGGCGGTAGCCTCCATCGTGATGCGGCGCCAGGTCTGGCGCTTCTCGCTCGGCGTCATCACCGGCCAGTGCTGGACTTCCTCGAAGGTGCGACCGCAGCCCTTGCAGATGTCGTCGCCCTGGCTCGTGGAGCAGATCGCGATGCAGGGCGCGTCGGGCGTGCTCGCGTACCAGCCGAGCCAGGCGTCATGCGCTTTGGGCGGCATCGTCGCCGCGTCGCATTCGGCCTCGTGGTAGTACACCATCAGCGCGTACACGGTACCGAGCGCGCGCACTTCGGGGCAGGCCGTGATGCCGTCGGGCGAGGGTGAGCGATCACGCCACCAGTTGATGGCGGATTCGATGTCGGTGATGTGGAGGGCGGCCATGCGGGTTCGGTAACGAAGCCCGAGGATAGCGCGGCGGTTGCGGAACTTTGATACCCTTTGGCGATGACCCCGACATCCTCCGAACACCGCTTTCTCGACGCGTCTTCCGCGACCCGTTCGACCCCCAAGCCACCCCGAAGAATGAAGTTGAACCTGCGTGTCTTGGGCAACCTCGCGCTGTGCGTGCCGCTCGCATTGCTCGGCGCTTGCGCGACCGGCGACAAGCCCAAACCGGTGGTCGTGCAGAGCGTGATCCAGGCGCCTGGCAAAGCGCACGTGACCGCCTCGGACGCGAACAACGGCGCCAGCAT
>JANMWQ010000001.1:0-2478 GCA_031394085.1 Rhizobacter sp.
CCACTTCAGCTTCGACCTGAACCACTTCGGCTTCATCACGCAGAACTTCTACATCGATCCGGTCTGGACCTGGCAGCGCGCCTGCATCGTCAGCCTGTTCCTGTTCTGCGCCGGCTTCGGTCAGGCGATCGCGCTCGACCAGAACCAGCCCTGGCCACGCTTTTGGCGGCGCTGGGCGCAGGTGGCAGGCTGCGCCGTGCTGGTCACGCTCGGTTCGATGTGGATGTTCCCGCGCAGCTACATCAGCTTCGGCGTGCTGCACTGCATCGCGGTCGCGGTGATCGTGATGCGGCTGACCGGTGGGGCAGGGCAATGGCTGTGGCTGCTCGGCGGAGTGGCCATCCTGCTGCCGCAGTTCGTGCAGCACCCGTTCTTCGACACGCGTGCGACCAACTGGTTGGGCCTGGTCACGCGCAAGCCGGTCACCGAAGACTTCGTGCCGCTGCTGCCGTGGCTGGGTGTGATGTGGTGGGGGCTGGCTGCCGGGCAATGGGTGCTGGCGCGACGGCGCGCTTGGGTCACCGGCGCGTTGCCGGTCGTGCTCGCACCGCTCGCCACGCTCGGCCGCTGGAGCCTGAGCTTCTACATGCTGCACCAGCCGGTGTTGATCGGGGTTTTGACGCTGGTCGCGCAGGCCGGGCGCGGGTAGCCTGACTGTCACGGGCGCGTCACGCGCCCGACACGGTACTTTCATGCGGGCCACCGAAGCTTGCGGGTTGCACCGACAACCACAGTCCACCCGGAGACACACCATGAAACTTATCGCCATTCGATCGGCGGCTCGCCGCCACGCTTTGCTTGCCATCTGTGGCGCGACGCTCGTGCTCGCAGCCTGCGGGGGCAGCGACGACGGCTACAAGACGCTCGATGGCAACCAGCCGCTGGTGATCGGTCACCGCGGGGCCGCAGGCTTTTTGCCGGAGCACACGCTCGAAGGCTACAAGCTCGCGATCGACCAGGGCGCCGATTTCATCGAGCCCGATCTGGTGATGACGAAAGACGGTGTCCTGATCGCGCGGCACGAGCCGGTGCTCGACGGTACCACCGACATCGCCACCAAATTTCCCGCCACCCGCCAGTCAACGCGCAATCTCGACGGCGTGTCGACCACCGCCTACTTCGCGAGCGACTTCACGCTGGCCGAGATCAAGACGCTCGGCGCCATTCAGGCTGGCAAAACGCGACCGCAGCAGTACAACGGCCTCTACAAGATCCCGACGCTCGACGAGGTCATCGCGCTGGCCAAGGCCGAGGGCACGAAGGCGGGTCGCACGGTCGGTATCTACCCCGAGATCAAGCACTCGACCTTCACCGCCGGCATCTTCGGCGCCAACGTGATCGAAGACGCGCTCGTCGCCAAGCTGCACGCGGCTTATGGCAACGCGGTGACGGCGCCGGTGTTCATCCAGTCGTTCGAGGTCTCGAACCTGCAGTACCTGCACACGAAAACGACCATTCGCTTGATTCAGCTCGTCGATGCCGATGACGTGAATCCCGACGGCTCGATGTCGCTTGTCGCGCCATCCCGCCAACCCTATGACTTCGTCGTCAAGGGCGACCCGCGGCTGTTTTCCGACCTGCTGACCGCCAGCGGGCTCGACTTCGTCAAGACCTACGCCCATGGCGTCGGCCCGTGGAAGCCGTACTTGGTCAAGCTGGTGCTGGACGGCGTCGATCGCAACGGCAACGGCAAGGCAACTGACCCAGAGGACCGCCGCGTCGACGGCAGCACCGGCGTGATCGAATTGGCGCACCAAAAGGGCCTGATGGTGCACGCGTTCACCTTCCGCAACGACGCGAGCGGCTACGGCTTCACCGACCCGAAGGCCGAGATGACGTACTACTTCCGGCTCGGGCTCGACGGCCTGTTCACCGACTTTCCGGTGACCGGCGTCGCGGCACGCGCTGAGACGCTCTAGACGGAGACGATCAGGCCCGCAGCCGCTCGGCGGCGGTGTCGATCGCGCTCTGCAGCTCGGCGTAGCTGTGCATCGCCGCAAACTGCGGAAACTGCGTGGTGATGGCCGGCGGTGCATTGATGAAAAATCCGGCGTGCGCCGCGCTCAGCATGCCCGTGTCGTTGTATGAATCGCCGGCCGCGATCACCTGAAAGTTCAGGCCGCGCAATGCGTTGACCGCGTGGCGCTTCTGGTCGGGTTGGCGCAGCACGTGGCGGCGCACGAAACCTTGGCCGTCGACTTCGAGTTGGTGGCACAGCAGCGTCGGCCACGCGAGCTGCTTCATCAGCGGCTGCGCGAACTCGTAGAAGGTGTCGGACAAGATCAGCACTTGATAGCGGCTGCGCAAGTCGTCGAGAAAGTCTTTCGCGCCTGCCATCGGCGCCATGCCGGCGATCACGTCCTGGATGTCGGCGAGCTTGAGTTGGTGCTGCGCGAGCAGGCCGATGCGCAGGTTCATCAGCTTGTCGTAGTCGGGCTCGTCGCGCGTCGTGCGGGCGAGTTCGGTGATGCCGGTGCG
>JANMWQ010000703.1:0-3613 GCA_031394085.1 Rhizobacter sp.
CATGAAGATGATCGCCGCCTGACCCGACAGCGTGAGCGCACCGGCCGAAAAGCGCGCATCCCAGAAGCTCGGGTTGCGAAAGCCCTCGGCACCGAAGAACACCAGGCCGAGTCCCGTCAGCGCGAAATGCGTGCCGACCGAAACGATCAGCAGCACCAGCACGCTCGCATCGGCCAGCTTCTCGTAGGCGAGGCGATACACCAGCGGGCCGAGCGGCGTGACGATCGCGAGCGTCAGCAGGCTCTGAAACAGCAACGGCAGCTTCAGCGGCGCGGCCCACCAAGTGACCGCCGCGACGATCACCGGCGCGAGCAGCCAGCGCCCCGCCTTCATCAGCGCCGCGCCGGCCGGTACGCCGCGCTTGACGCCGGCCACGAGGTCGAGCCCGGCCGCGATCGCGCCCATCGCGAGCAGCAGCCACACGGTGCCCGGCACCTTGCCCATCTGCAGCAGCGCCAGCGTGAGTGCGCCATAGGCCACGAACTCGCCCTGCGGGATGAAGATCGCGCGGGTGATCGCGAACACCAGCACGAGGGCCAGCCCGACCAATGCATAGATCGCGCCGTTGGTGGCGCCGTCGAGCATCAGGATGCTGGCGATCGAGAAGTCCATGGGCGCAAATTATCAGGGAGTCTGGACGATCCCCAGCCGCCGTTCACGATCGACAGCAGCACGCCGGTATCGGGCGTGTAGAAGAAGTGGTCGGTCGCGGTGTGCGCTCTCGGGCAGGTCGACGAAGGCGGTGTGCAGCGGCGCGACGATCATGTCGTTGATCGATGTGCAGCAGGTCGAGCTCGCCGAGCCGCCCGTCAGCCGCCCGGCACGGAGGGTTGAATGCGCCGAACTTAAAAATGAAGTGCGGCCGCGGGTCCGCAAAGTAGGCGCGGAGCCGCTGCTGCGGCTCGCGTCGGGCCTGAAGCTCAGCGCAGGAAGCGCGCGAAGATACCGCCGGGCGCTTCTTTTTGCGCCTGGTTGGCGGCTTCTTTGCCTTCGATCGCGACCGTGGTCGACGACAGCTCCATCAACATCTTCTCGGCGTTGTCGCCGGTCATGCTGTAGGGGTTGAACACGCTTTGCGCGGAGTAGCGCAGGAACAGCGCACGGTTGTCGGCGTTCGGCGCGGCGAAACCCATCGACCAGTTCGACCAGTGGCGCTCCGAAACGTCGTCGTACTTGAGCATCATGATGTTGACGTGACGCGGGTCGCGCATCAACTTCGAATACAGGTCGTTGACGGCCTCGCGGCTGCCCTCCAGGCCCTGCAGGAAGACCTTGCTGTTGAACGCCAGCATGCCGGTCAGGTCGCGGCGCTGGTTGTTCTGTTGGGCCGTGCCCAGAATCTTCTTGAATTCGTTCAGATCGACCGAGTCGACAGCGGTCGACACGTAGACGAGGCGGATGAGCATGGTGATTTCCTTCGGTGCACGTTGCGGATTCAGGACGACAGGACCTTGCGCACCTCGGCCAGGTGCTCGCCGCTCTTGCGTCCGCAAGAGGCGATCAGGCGCTGGTATTCGCCGAGGTTCGAGACGATCTGTTCAGTGGTTTCGAGCCGCTCGAGCGCGAGCACCGCTTCCATCGCGACATCGGGCAGGTTCGAAAAGAGAAAATCGGACATCAGCGTGCGCGCCTCGCGCACCCGCGAGGTCTCGGTGACCGCCGATCGGTGGCCTGAAAGCGGCGCGTTGCCGGCGGGCAGGCGGGCGTCGATCTCGATGTCGAGTCGGTTGCGCTGTCCGAATGGATCCGGCGGCGCGCTTGCATGGCGCGCACCCGACACCTTGGTGTCCAGGAAATGCTGCGTCGATTCGAACTCGCGCGACGAGGCGCGCGAATCGCCGCGGGCGTTTGCGGCGGGCGCCGGCACGACGACCCTCAGCGAAGCGCGCGAAGCGTTCGGTGCCGGTGCCGACGCAGGTGCTGCGCTGCCGGCGGCCACGATGTAGCCGCCGCCTTCGAGGGCATCGAACAATGCGCTGACATCGCCGAAGTTGGGCAGCAGGCGCTGAAACATGCGCACACTGGTGCGGCCGTCGACCGCGATCAGCAGCGTCTTGACCATGCGCGGGAGGTCGGCGTCGGGGGCGCGCGCAGCCTGGTGGCCACGCGTGGTGCGCATGAACACGGTGTCCAGGCCGGCGGCCTCGTCGTCGGGGAAAGTGCTGGCGCTCATTGCGAAACATCCGGTGGATCGATCTCGGCGGCCATGCGCGACGCGACCAGTCGCGCCAGCGGCTCACTGATCTCGCGCCTGTCGAACTGCACGGCGAACCATGGCGGCGCACCGGCCAGCGGCTGCGCAACGGTGATGGTGTGAGTCGTTTCGGCGAAAAAGGCCTGCGCCGATTGATCGGGTGAATCAACCGCCTCGGCCTGCAGCATTTGGAGCATTGCGTTCACGGTGGCGATGGCCGCGGCGGGCGAGCCCGCTTCGATCGCGCGGATGCCGCCGTCGGGTTCGATCAACGCCGCCCAGCGCACGCCGCCCGAAGAAACGAAGGCCCGCAGCAACTCCTGCTCGCTGACGCGTGGCGGTTCACTGCGCCGGTCGTCGTGGGCCGGCGTGTCGACGCCGGTCACCGGGAACTGATCGGGGTGCTGGTCGACACAGCGCGCCAGCCGCGCGAGTGCCGTGTTCCAGACCTGCTCCATCTGGGCCAGGTTGCCCTGCACGGCGGCGACCTGGTCGCCCAGTTCCTGGCCGAGCGCTTCGAGCGCGGGGCGCAGGCGTGTGGCCGTGGGCGACACCACGAACAGCACCAACTTCAGGCGCCGATCGGGCCGCTGTAGCAGCCGGCGCACGCGCTGCGCAACGGCGTCGAAAGACTGTGGCTCCATCGGGCCGACGAGCTGGATGAGGAAGTCGCACGCGCCGTGCACCGCATCGACCGTGCGCGCGACATCGCCGGTGCGCTCGCGTGCGTCGGCGTTGTACACGTGCAGCTGCGGGCCCTGCGAGTCGGTCATCGGCAGGCAGCTCAGCGACAGCGAGCCGCCCGAAGCGTGGGCGTGGACGAAGTTCAGTCGCGAGCGCAGCGTCTGCGTCGTCGATTCGAGAAAGGTCATCAGGCGCGCGGCCCAGATGCGCGTCGGGTCTTCGACCGCGATCACGAATTGATCGGCACGGCTCTCGCGGCCGTGGCGTTGCGCCAGCCAGTTGGTGAGAAAGACATCCGGCGACTCGGCGAAGCGCGGTGCCGCCTCGCCGCCGGCGTCACCGGTGCGCAGGCTGCTGACGCTTTGCGCGAACTCGCCGAAGCCGGAGCCGCCGCGCGACATCGTCCACGCCGGCACCTCCCCGGCCGCGCCCGGCGTGTGGCCGGCGGCGTCGCTGAGCTGCGCGAAGAGGGAGGCGTCGTGGAGAGCGAGGTCAGTCATGGTTGCGGGCTGTGCGCACCCAGGTCGGCGGCGCGGCGCCGTCGTTCGGTGCGATGAGCGCACGTTACCGACCGGCAGCGCGACTGACCAGCGCGCTTCGCTGCGCAAGCCACGCTGACGTGCACAAATTCGCGGTGGGATTTCGCGCACTGCGCGGAGCGTGCGCGCAGCCGTGCTCCCGAAGGAGTTCGGACTGCACGGATTGCCTTTGTTCAACTGCCCGCAACTTTCGCTT
>JANMWQ010000722.1:0-5065 GCA_031394085.1 Rhizobacter sp.
GCGCGCCTGTTTCACAAGGGCAACGACGCGATCCTGAAGAAGATCGGCGAAGAAGCCACCGAAGTGGTGATGGCCTGCAAGGACGGCGACGGCCCGAAGATCGTCGCCGAAGTCGCCGACCTGTGGTTTCACTGCATGCTGGCGCTCAGCGCGCACGGATTGAAGCCAGCCGATGTGCTGGCCGAACTGGAACGGCGCGAAGGCCTGTCGGGGCTGGAAGAGTTCGCGGCACGCAAGTCGCAACAACGCGAGAGGGACGGGACATGAACGACATCATCGAAAACGGAACCTCCACCGTGCGGCGCGACGACTCGCTCCGCACCATCGGCCACATCAGCTATGCGCTGCACGCGATCGTCGCGGTCAGCGCCGTGGTGCCCGGCGTGCAGGCCAGCATCGCGCTGCTGCTGGTCGCCTTCATCCTCGATCTCGTGAAGAAGGACGAGGCTCGCGGCACCTGGCAGCAGTCGCACTTCGCGTGGCGCATCCGCAGCGTGCTGTGGGCCGGTGTGCTGTACGTGGCGACGAGCCCGCTGTTCCTGCTGTTCTTCGTTCCGGGATGGATCGCATGGGTGTTGATCTCGATCTGGTTCCTGTACCGCGTGGCGCGCGGCTGGCTGGCGCTGAACGACCGCCGGCCGATGCCGGAGTGAAGGCGCCGCGATGAGCCATGACCCGAACTGCATCTTCTGCAAAATTGTCGACGGCAAGATCCCGAGCCGCAAGGTCTTCGAGGACGACGGACTGTTCGTCTTCCACGACATCGCGCCCTGGGCGCCCGTGCATGTGCTGGTGATCCCCAAAGAGCATGTGTCGACGATGTACGAACTCGAAGAACGCCATGCGCCGCTGCTCGGCCGCATGCTCTCGATAGCGCCGAAGCTGATGCGCGAGTTGGGGGTAACGAATGGTTTTCGCACGCTGGTCAACACCGGCGAAGACGGCCGCCAGGAAGTACAGCACGTTCACATGCACGTGATGGGCGGTCCCCGACCCTGGGCAAAGGGGTAATCCAGAAGCGGTAACCTAGAATTCGTTGATCGTTGTTTGGAGAAAAATCATGGGTTCATTCAGCATCTGGCACTGGCTCGTTGTGCTGCTGATCGTGGTGCTGGTGTTCGGCACCAAGAAGTTGAAGAACATCGGCACCGACCTCGGTGGCGCAGTGAAGGGCTTCAAAGATGGCGTGAAGGATGGCGGCGCCAATCCCAATGCCGACCCGGCCGCGCCGCCCGCACAGGTCAACACGACCAAGGCGAACGATGCCAACACCGTCGACGTGGAAGCGAAGACCAAGTCGTGATCCCTCGCGGCGGCCGGTTGTTTGAACACGTCTTGAGATGATCGATTTCGGCTTCGACAAGATCGCGCTGATCGGCGCGGTCGCGCTGATCGTGATCGGTCCTGAGAAGCTGCCGCGGGTCGCGCGCACCGTCGGTCACCTGATCGGCAAGGCGCAGCGGTATGTGGCCGACGTGAAAGCCGAGGTCAATCGCTCGATCGAGCTCGAAGAACTGAAGAAGATGAAGACCGAGTTCGAGGACGCGGCACGCAATGTGAGCGAGTCGGTCTCTAAAGAAGCGCACCAAACCCGCTCCGAACTCGAAAGCTCGTGGAGCAATGCCGACAACGGCATCTTGCCGCCCCACAGTGGCCAGCACGAAGGCTGGAAGCCGGCGCCACCCGAATACAAGCACCCGAAGAAGAACTGGCGACTCAAGCGGGGCGCGACACCGCAGTGGTACAAGCAGCGCGCTGGCGTGCGCGTGAAGGCGCAGTCGGGCGCGGCGCGCGTGGCGCGTTTTCGGCCACCGCGTTCGTCGGCGGCTTGACCCGATGAGCACCGACAGCCAGAAGCCTGACGAGATGGAAGGCACGGAGCAGCCCTTTGTCTCGCACCTTGTCGAGTTGCGTGACCGCCTGATCCGCGCCTGCATCGCGATCGGTATCTGCTTCGGCATTCTGATGGTCTGGCCGGGCTCGGCGCGTCTCTATGACCTGCTGGCGCAACCGCTGGTCGAGCACTTGCCCGCGGGCGGCATGCTGATCGCGACCAGTGTGATCTCGCCTTTCCTGGTGCCGCTGAAAATCACGTTGATGGCGGCGTTCCTGGCCGCGCTGCCGGTCGTGCTGTACCAGGTGTGGGCCTTTGTTGCACCCGGTCTGTACACCCACGAGAAAAAGCTGGTGCTGCCGCTGGTCGTCTCCAGCACGCTGCTGTTTTTCGCGGGCGTGGGGTTTTGCTACTTCTTCGTGTTCGGCCAGGTGTTCACCTTCATCCAGAGCTTCGCGCCGAAGAGCGTTTCGGCGATGCCTGACATCGAGGCGTATCTCAGCTTCGTGCTGACGATGTTCATCGCGTTCGGCGCAGCGTTCGAGGTGCCGATCGCAGTGGTGGTGCTCGCGCGCCTGAACATCGTCACGATCGACAAACTCAAGGAATTCCGGGCCTACTTCGTGGTGCTGGCCTTCATCATCGCCGCGGTGCTGACGCCGCCCGATGTGGTCTCGCAGCTTTCGCTGGCGATTCCGATGGTGATCTTGTACGAGGTCGGCATCCTCGCCGCCGGCTTCTTCATCAAGCACACGCAGGCGCCGGCCGAAGACATCCAAAGCTAGCCCCGCCGAACGGTTGCGTTCGGTGGTCGCCCCAGCGATGCGAGCCGCCGCTCGTCTGCCGATGCGCCTACTGTTCGCGCTGCTGCGGCGGCCGCTGTTTCGGCCGCTGGCCGACGGTCACGTCGACATTCAAGGCCTTGTCGCCGCGCTGAACGCCGATCGCCGCGACGGCCTTCGGTTTGAGCGACGCCACCGCCGTCAGCAGCTGGTAGCTGTTGATGACCGGCGTGCCGGCGACGCTGACGACCACGTCGCCCGGCCGCAGCCCGCCCGCACTCGCCGGGCCGCTCTGCAGCACGCCGGTGACCAGCACGCCTTGCTTGACCGGCAGGTTCAATGTTTGCGCGATCTCGGGCGTGAGGTCGCGCTGCTCGATGCCGATGAAGCCGCGCGTAACCTGGCCGTCGCGGATCAGCGACTCCATCACCTGGCGCGCCGTCGTCACCGGAATCGCGAAACCGATGCCCAGGCTGCCACCGGTGCGCGAATAGATCGCGGTGTTGATGCCGAGCAGGTTGCCGGCCGCGTCGACCAGCGCGCCGCCCGAGTTGCCGGGGTTGATCGCGGCGTCGGTCTGGATGAAGTTCTCGAACGTGTTGATGCCGAGCTTGTTGCGACCGAGCGCGCTGACGATGCCCGAGGTGACGGTCTGGCCCACGTCGAACGGGTTGCCGATGGCCAGCACCACGTCGCCGACCTGCAGTTTCTCGGCGTCGCCGAAGCTGATCGTCGGCAGCTTGTCGAGCTCGATCTTGAGCACCGCGACATCGGTCTCGGGGTCGGTGCCGACGAGTCTGGCGCGGGCCTGGCGGCCGTCGGTCAGCATGACCTCGATGTCGTCGGCGCCCTCGATCACGTGGTTGTTGGTCAGCAGGTAGCCGTCGCCGGAAACGATCACGCCCGAGCCGAGACCGACCTGCGGTTCGGCGCGCGAAGGGTGCGCGCGGTCGCCGAAGAAGAACTGGAACACCGGGTCGTCGCTGCGTGCGCCGCGGGCCGGCGCCTTGCTCGCGGTGATGCTGACGACGGCCGGCGAGGCCCGTTTGGCGGCCGCGCTGTAGCTCGTGACCGCACCGCCTGCGAGTGACACCGGCAGCGGCTGCGTCGGGCTGGCGGCGATCGACGCGATGGCCGGCATCGCGCCATTGGCACCGCGCCGCACCCACTCGGGTTTGAGCGTCGCGACGACGAACAGCACCGCCACCGCGACGGTGACGGCCTGCGAGAAGACAAGCCAGGTTTTGCGCATGGAAACTCGTGTGAGGCGGCCGGGCGAGGCGTCGTGGCCGATGCCGGAATTATCGGCGATGCGTCATGCGCCGTGCCGCCGGTGGGTTCGAGTCGTGACAATGCACCCATGACGCCCCAGACGAATCCGATCCGCCCCGCACCGATCGCCCTGACCCTGGGCGACGCCTGCGGCATCGGCCCCGAGATCATCGCCAAACTCTTTCGCGGGCCGGCGGGCGCAGGCTGCGTCGTGCTCGGCGATGTGGCCGTGATGCGGCGCGCGGCGGCGTTCACCGGCGGCAGGCTCGCGGTCGCGCGCATCGAGCGCGCCGGCGATGCGTGGGGCGTGCCGCCGAACTGCGTGCCGCTGCTGCAGGTCGACGGCCTGCCGCGCGACTTGCTCTCGGCGCCCGTCGGCCAGATCGACGCGCGTGCCGGTGCGGCTGCCGCGGCGTGCATCGCGCGAGCCGTCGAACTCGCGCGCACCGGCGAAATTGCGGCGATCGTCACGGCGCCGATCCACAAGGAAGCGCTGTCCGCAGCCGGTGTCGGCTATCCCGGCCACACCGAGATGCTGCAGGCGCTGGCCACGCCCGGCGCCGAGCCCCCACCGGTGCGCATGATGCTGGCCAACGACGAGTTGCGCACGGTGCTGGTGACGATCCACATGTCGCTGCGGAGCGCCATCGATGCCGTCACCTTCGACGCCGTGCGCGAGACGATCCTGATCGCGCACCGCAGCGCTGCCCGCTTTGGGCTGCCGGCGCCGCGCATCGCCGTGGCGGGGCTGAATCCGCATGCCGGCGAGGGCGGGCTGTTCGGCGACGAGGAGCTGCGCATCATCGCGCCGGCGATCGCCTCGGCGCGCGCCGAAGGTGTCGACGTGCACGGCCCGTTCGCGGCCGACACCGTCTTCATGCGCGCGCGCAACGCGGCCGGCCACCCGGGCGAGTTCGACATCGTGGTCGCGATGACGCATGACCACGGTCTGATCCCGGTCAAGTACCTCGGCGTGGTACACGGCGTGAACGTGACGCTCGGCTTGCCGTTCGTGCGCACCAGCCCCGATCACGGCACCGCGTTCGACATCGCCGGCACCGGCCGAGCCGACGAGAGTAGCCTGATCGCCGCGCTGACGATGGCGCGGCGGCTCGTGCAGCACTAGGAATTTGCATCGGCTCGCTTCCCCTCTGGGAATCGGTCGACGTATTCGTTG
>JANMWQ010000743.1:0-5216 GCA_031394085.1 Rhizobacter sp.
CGCGACACGCTGGTGCTGACGTTTCGGGCGCGCGGCTTCCAGGGGCCAGCCGCGGTTTAAGGCGTTATTTCAAGCCCAGCGTCTGCTCCAGAAACATCACCGTCGCATAAAACTGGAAGTCGGCGTTCTCGCGCCGCGCGAAGCCGTGGCCTTCGTTCTCACCGCGCAGGTACCAGACCGGTGAGCCGTTCGCGCGCACCTTCGCGACCATCTGCTCGGCCTCGGTGAACGGCACGCGCGGGTCGTTCTTGCCTTGCACGACGAACAGCGGCTTCTTGATGTTGCCGGCGTTGGTCAGCGGCGATATTTTCTCGAGGTGGGCGCGCATCGCGGGCTCGCGCTCGTCGCCGTACTCGACGCGGCGCAGGTCGCGCCGGTAGCTCTCGGTGTTGCGCAGGAAGGTCAGGAAGTTGGAGATGCCGACGATGTCGATCGAGCCGGCGATGCGGTCCGAATACGTCGTCGCGACCGCCAGGCTCATGTAGCCGCCGTAGCTGCCGCCCGTGACGGCGACGCGCGAGGCATCGAGCCCCGGTTGCGTCGCGATCCAGTCGAGCAGGGCGCCGATGTCTTTGACCGAGTCTTCGCGCTTGAAGCCGTCGTCGAGCGAAAGAAACGTCTTGCCGTAGCCGCTCGAGCCACGCACGTTCGGCTGAATCACCGCGATGCCGAGTTCGTTGACGTGGTAGTTCGTGCGGCCCAGAAAGCCGAGTGTGGCCTGGCCCTCCGGCCCGCCGTGGATCGCGATCAGCACCGGCCGTTTGCCGGTAAAGCGCGCGGGCGGCATGTTCAGGATGCCCGAGATCGCGCGGCCGTCGAAGCTCTTCCAGCGCACGATTTGCTGGTCGGTGAAGCTGGCGGTGTCGACCCCGGCCGCGGCGGCAGCGCGCGTCCATTGCTCGACGGCGCCGGTCGCCGGGTTCATCGACCAGACCTGGCTCGGTCCTTGTGCGCTGTCGAGCGAGAACTCGAGGTCGGCCAGCTTCGGGTGGAAGTGGGTCGACCCGATGCTGCCGGTTGGCACCGTCGGCACCGGAAGTTGTTTGAGCGTGCGCGCATTGAACAGGCGCAGTTCGTCGCGCCCGTCGACGTTGGCTTGCGCGGCGACCAGCGTGCCGAGCGCGTTGCCGGTCGGGCTGCTGATGTTCCACGGGATGTCGTGCGTGATCGGCGTGACGCGGCGCCGCGCGAACGAATAGGCCACCAGCGCCTGAAACTCGCCGCCCTGGTCACTGAGCACGAACAGACCGCTGTTGTCGCGCGTGAACTCACCGGCGAACCAAGCCGACTTGCCCGCGCTGCTCGCAGCGGGAAGCAACTGCGTCAGTCGCTTGCTCGCGAGCTCGAGCATCCAGACCTGGGATTCGCTGGCCGACAGGTAACGCGTCAGCGCGACGCGCTTGTCGTCCCACGAGACGCTGCCCACGCCCCAGCCGCCACCGGGCAGTTCGGCCAGCTTGGCGGCGGCTCGCGGCTGCAGCGGGTCCATCAGGCGCAGTGTTTGCGTGATCGCAGTGCGCGAGCCGCCTTCGGCGGTGCGGTCGAGCGGGGTCGAGAGCGTGAGCATGCGGGCCCGCTTGTGCAGCCAGCCTTCCATGCTGTGGCGCTCGGGTGTGTCGGTCAGCACCGTGACCTCTTTGCTGGGCAGGTCGAGGCGATAGAGCTTGTCTTGCTCGTTGCCGCCGCTGCCGCGTGCGAACACGATGTACTTGCCATCACGCGGCTCGTAACTCGCATCGCGCACCGGGTCGGTGGTGTCAGTGAGTTGCTCGGGCTCGGCCATCGGCGCGCTGATTCGAAACAACTGCGGTGTGCTGGCACCCGCCTTCAGGTGCGAGACCAGCATGTCGCGGCGCGTGGGATGCCAGTCGACGAAAGTGTGGCCGCGAAAGTCGGTGTACTTCGCGACCTGCTCGGCGAGGCTCGCCGGGATCGGCGGAATGCCTTGTGCGACGAGGTTGGCGTTGGGAGCGATCGTCTTCGGTGGCAATTCGGCCGGCGTGCCGCCCGGTGCAGCGGTGGTTGTGGAAGGTGGCGTGCTGCAGGCGATCAGGAGCGAAGCGAGTGCGGTCAGGGTTAGCGCGGAAGCGAGGTGTCTCATGCTGAGGGGCGCGGCTCGTGACCGCGTGGCAGGTGGGTGAGGCGCGATTGTGGCGAGTGCGCGCGGGCCGTGCCTGCGAGCGTGTTCGCGGGGACCGCGCGCTGCGCGCTGATCAGGTGTCGCGCACGTCGGCCACTGCGCTGGCGCCGAAATCGTCGCGCGCCAGATAGGCCAGCACGCGGGCCGCGGCGTCGGTGGCCGAGCTGAGCTGCCCTTTTTCTTTCAGGCCGACGAAGCTGATTTTCTCGGGGAAGCCCGCCGCGTCGCCTGCGCGCAGATGCACCTGCATGTCGGTGTCGATCACGCCGGGTGCGAGCGAGACGAGCTTCGCGCCGTTCGGGCGCATCGCTTCGTCGAGCGCCATCGCGCGGGTCAGGTGGTCCAGGCCGGCCTTGGTGGCGCAATACGAAGCCTGGCCGGCCATCGCACGGCGGCCGAGGCCCGACGAGATGTTCAGCACGCGCTTGTCGGCGGCCCAGGTGCGCGTGGCGCGCAGCAAGGCCGCGCTCGGCAGCAACGGCGCCTCGAGCCCGACACGCAAGGCCGACGCGAGTTCGGTATCGCTGCATTCGTTGATCGGCCCGATGCGGGTCAGCGCAGCGGCGTTGTTGATCAACGCAACGGAATCGAACGATGCGCCATCGCGTGCCGCGAGCCAAGCCTGCAGCTTCGCGGCAGCCTCTTGCGGTTGCGACAGGTCGAGCGACCACTGCTCGCAAGGCGCATCTGCCGCGGCAGCCCTCGCGGCCAGCGCATCGCTGCGTTGGCGTGAGATGCACAGCAGCAGGTGATCGGGCGAGAGCAGCTGCTCGGCCATCGCCGCGCCCAGGCCGCGCGAGGCACCGGTGATGACGAACAGCTTCTTCGCCACCGGCGGCTCAGGCCGCTTGTGCTTGCTGAATCCCCGCGATCGCCCACTCGCGGCTGCCGTCGGCCGGCTTCACCAGGTGCCAGATTTCATCGAACGGCGCGGCCACGCCGTCTTTGTCTTCGCGGATCAGGCCATGGAAGCGCACGCTGACGATCTGGCGTTCGGCTTCGCTGACGACATCGAGCACTTCGGCATCGATGCGGACTACGTCGGTCGTTTGCGCCGCGCTGCCGCGCTCCTGCAGCTCGAGCTTGACCGAGGCGAACATCTCGGGCGTGGTGAACGCACGCAGGTCGTTCAGGTCGGCCGTGTCGTTCGCGGCCTGCATGCGGATGAAGATCATCTTCGCGATGCGCTCGAATCCGGCCGCGTCGAAACCGGCGGGCAGCGTGGCAGCGGCCACCGCGGGCACGGCGAGTGCCGCGGCCGGCGCGAGTGCGGCGCTGGCGGCGGGTTGCGCCCACGGCGACGAGTTGCTCATCGGCTTCGGCACATCCGGTGGCGCGCTGTTGAACTGCATGCCGTTGGGCGTTGCCATTGCCGGCGCGTTGTTGCGCCCGAAGCGATTCATCAGGAAGCGGATCGCAAAAAACGCCGCCGCCGCGATCAACACCATCGTCAGGATGTTGCCCATGCCGGCGCCCATGCCGAGGTGGCTCATCAGTGCGGCGATGCCCAAACCCGCGGCCAGGCCGGCGAGCGGGCCCATCCACGAGCGCTTGGGCGCGGCGGCGGCCGCCGCACCTGCCATCGCGGGCGTGGTCGGCGCGGCTTGCGCCGGCTGTGCCGGGGTGGCCGGTGCAGGTGCGCGCGCGGGCACGCTGCGCTGCATGCCGGACGACGAACCGCCGCCCATGCGCTTGGCTTCGGCCTCGAACGGCGCGACCACGCCGGCAGACATCACGGCGAACGACAGGGCGAGGATCAGGGATTTCATCAGTGCGTTCCTTCTTGTTACGGGCCGGTTGGCGAAGCGCTGAACGGCGCGAGCCGCCAGATCATACGAGGCCGGAATGACCCTGCTGACTTCTCCTCACATGAGCCATCGACCCCGTCCGTGGCATCTGCGGCTTCGTCGCGAAAACTCAAGCCACCGGGTGACGCCGATTGACGTTCGCGACGGCCGCGCGCAGACTGCGCCCCTTGCGAAGCCGCCCGGCCTCACGCCCCGTTCGCAGGAGGTGCCACCATGAATCCATCGACCATCGCCCTCTCGTCGGCCGCCGCCTGACCTGCGCTGCACTCCTCTCGAGTCTTCTCACACGCCCACTCGGGTCTGATTCGCGCGCACAGCGCGACCGACGTTTCCACTCCGCCGACCTGCGCACGCGCCTGCGTGCACCGGATCGATTCGCGTGCGCCGTTCGCGGCGCGCGCTGCGAGAAACGAAAGTTCAGACCCCACCATGGTAGAAATTCATCTCGAGCGCCTGCGAACGCTGGGCCTCACACCTGCGCTGGCCGATCGGGCGGCGCATGTGGCGATCGAACCCGGCGCCGCGTCTTCCGATTCACCTTCCCTCGAACTGCTTCGGCTGATCGAAGTGCACCGCGATACCGTGCGCTTGCACGACGGCGCCGATGAACTGACGGCGCGCGCGCTGCCGCGCCTGACCCGCGCACTCGCCGGCGAGGGCGCGATGCTCGCCGTCGGCGACTGGGTGCTGGCCGCGACCGACGCGCACGGCCAGATCTGGGTGCATGCGCGCGTGCCGCCGCTGACGCACATCAACCGGCGCGACGCCGACGGCCGGCGCCACACGGTTGTCGCCAACGTCGACACGGCCCTGCTCGTGATGGGCCTCGACGACGACTTCAACCCGCGCCGGCTGGAGCGTTACCTCGCGCTCGTGCAGGCAGGCGTTGGCGAGAACAGCGTCACGCCCGCTGTCGTACTCACGAAGGCCGACGTGATCGCGCACGTGCCCGGCCTGCTCGCTGAACGCATCGAGGCCTTGCGTGGTCGCGTGCCGGCGAGCATCGATCTGTTCGCGATCGACGGCACCGACCCGTACACGGTGCAGCAACTGCAGGCCTACCTCGGCGCCGGGCAGACGCTGGTCGTGCTCGGGTCATCCGGCGCGGGCAAGTCGACGCTGACGAACACGCTGCTCGGCCATGCGGTGCAAGACACCGGCGCGGTGCGCGCGCACGACAGCCGCGGCAAGCACACGACCACCTCGCGCTCGCTGCACCGCCTGCCCGGTGGCGCCTGCGTGATCGACACGCCGGGGCTGCGGGCACT
>JANMWQ010000827.1:0-1752 GCA_031394085.1 Rhizobacter sp.
GCGGCGCAACTCGTCCACGCATCGAGCGCGGCCTTGCTCGCCACATAGGCCGAGAAGCGCGGCGCGTTGACCAGCACGCTGATCGAGCTGATGTTGACGACATGGCCCTTCTTCTTCGCAACCATGCCCGGCAACAGGCCCATCGTGACGCGCAACGAGCCGAAGTAGTTCAGCTGCATCGTGCGTTCGTAGTCGTGAAAGCGGTCGTAGCTGGCCTCGATCGCGCGGCGAATCGAGCGGCCGGCGTTGTTGACCAGGTAGTCGACGCCGCCGTGGTCCGCGGTGAGTTGCTCGACGAAGGCCTTGCAGCTCTCTTCGTTCGCGATGTCGGCCGAGTAGGTGACGACGATCGCCTCCTTGCCGGCTTCGGCGAGGATCTCTTTTTTCGCCTCGGCGAGCTTGGCTTCATCGCGCGCGCAGATCACGGTGATGGCGCCGGCTTTCGCGAACTTCACTGCCGCCGCCAGGCCGATGCCCGACGAGCCGCCCGTCACCAGCACGACCTTGCCGGCAACCGTGCCGCGCAGCGACTTGTCGATCAGCAGCGCCGGATCGAGGTGCCGCTCCCAGTAGTCCCACAGCCGCCACGCGTAGTCGCGCAGGTTCGGGCATTCGATGGCCGAGCCCTTGAGCGCAGCGAGTGCCTCGCGGCAGTCGTAGCGGGTCGGAAAGTTGACGAAGGTCATCATGTCGTCGGGCAAGCCGAGGTCTTTCATGACCGCGGCGCGCACCCGGCGCACCGGCGCGAGCGCCATCATTCCTTTCTTCACGCTTTTGGGGATGAAGCCGAGCAGCGCGGCGTTGATGAACAGGTTCATCTTCGGCGCGTGCGCGGCCTTGCTGAAGATGTCGAGCACGTCGCCGACGCGGTAGCCGTTCGGGTCGACCAGGTGGAAGCACTTCTTCGCCAGATCGACCTTCGAGTGGCTGACGTGGTCGAGCGCGGCGACGACGAAATCGACCGGCACGATGTTGATGCGCCCGCCCTCCAGGCCCACGCTCGGCATCCACGGCGGCAGGATCTGGCGCATGCGCTGGATCAGCTTGAAGAAGTAGTACGGGCCGTCGACCTTGTCCATCTCGCCGGTCAGCGAGTCGCCGACGACGAGTGCCGGGCGATAGACCGTCCAGGGCACTTTCGATTCCTTGCGCACGATCTTCTCGCTCTCGTGCTTGGTCATGAAGTACGGGTGGTCGAGGCCCTCGGCCTCTTCGAACATGTCTTCGCGGAACACGCCTTCGTACATGCCGGCGGCCGCGATCGAGCTCACGTGATGCAAGTGGCCAGCGTCGATCGCACCCGCGAACGCGACCGCGTTGCGCGTGCCCTCGATGTTGACCTCGACCTGCGAGGCTTCATCGGCCGAGAGGTCGTAGACCGCGGCCAGGTGGTAGAGGTGATCGATCTTGCCCTTGAGCCTTTTCACGTCGTCGGCCGAGACGCCGAGCTTCTTCGAGGTCAAGTCGCCGAAGACCGGAATCGCCTTCGCCTGTGCGGTTTTGTCAGCGAGGCCCCAGTAGTCGAGCAGCGCCGCGACCTTGCCTTCGCTCTCCGGTCGCAGCAGGAAAAACACGGTCGCGCCGCGGCGGGCCAGCAAGGTCTTGACGAGGCGCTTGCCGATGAAGCCGGTCGCGCCGGTGACGAAATATCGCATGTTGTGATCCTCCAGAACCTGCACATTTTTGACCAATCCCCGACGTCTTCTGCCCGCGATTTACCCGCAGCGGCGCGGGTGCGGCGCGGGTGCGGCG
>JANMWQ010000835.1:0-4478 GCA_031394085.1 Rhizobacter sp.
TTCTTCGCGACCGTGTACGCGAACGCGCGCCCGGCCTGCAGCACCGTGTACATGTCGGCGACCTTGCCCTGGATCAGCTGAAACTCGCCGATGCTCTGGCCGAACTGCTTGCGGTCGTGGATGTACGGGATCACGTTGTCCATCACCGACTGCATGATGCCGAGCGGCCCGCCGGTCAGCACGGCGCGCTCGTAGTCGAGCCCGCTCATCAGCACGCGCGCGCCGCCGTTCAACGCGCCGAGCACGTTCTCGGCCGGCACCTCGACGTTGGCGAACACCAGCTCGCCGGTGTGGCTGCCGCGCATGCCGAGCTTGTCGAGCTTTTGCGCGACGCTGAAGCCCTTCATCCCCTTCTCGACCAAAAAGGCGGTCACGCCGCGTGCACCGAGCTCCGGCTCGGTCTTGGCGTAGACGACCAGCGTGTCGGCATCGGGGCCGTTGGTGATCCACATCTTGGTGCCGTTGAGCAGGTAGTGATCGCCCTTGTCCTCGGCCTTGAGCTTCATGCTGATGACGTCCGACCCGGCACCCGGCTCGCTCATCGCGAGCGCGCCCACGTGCTCGCCGCTGATCAGCTTCGGCAAGTACTTCGTGCGCTGCGCGGGGCTGCCGTTGCGCTTGATCTGGTTCACGCACAGGTTCGAGTGCCCGCCGTAGCTCAGGCCGACCGACGCGCTCGCGCGGCTGATCTCTTCCATCGCGATCATGTGCGCGAGGTAGCCCATGTCGGCGCCACCGTACTCTTCGCTCACGGTGATGCCGAGCACGCCGATCGCGCCCATCCTGCGCCACAGGTCCATCGGGAACTGGTCGCTGGCGTCGATCTCGGCGGCGCGCGGCGCGATCTCGGCCTGCGCGAACTCGCGCACCGCGTCGCGCAGCGCGTCGACATCGTCGCCGAGCTGAAAGTCGAGGCCGGGCAGGTTGTTCATCGATGGCACTCCGTCAGACCGTGTCGCGCGTCGCCTCGAACAGGAACCAGGCGCGGCGTTCGGCCTCGTCGATCCAGTTCTCGAGCAGGCTGGTGGTGACGACATCGTTTTGCTCGTCGGTCAGCGCGTGGGCCTCGCGCATGCGCACGACCAGTTCGCGGTTGTCGTTGCGCAGCTCGGCCAGCATGCTTTTCGGCTCGACGAAATCGGCATCGTTGTCGAGCACGCGCGAGAGCCGGGCGATGTGCCCGATCGAGCGCAGCGTGGTGCCGCCGATCTTGCGCACGCGCTCGGCCAGGTCGTCGCTGATCGCGTAGATCTGGGTCGCCTGCTCGTCGAGCATCAGGTGGTAGTCGCGAAAGTGCGGGCCACTCATGTGCCAGTGGAAATTCTTCGTCTTCAGGTAGAGCGCGAAGATGTCGGCCAGCAGCGCGTTGAGCGAGCCGGTGACTTCGAGCGTCGCCTCGGCGGTCAGGTCGGTCGGCGTGTTGAGCGGCGCCATGCGGCGGGTCTTCGCGGTCGGAGCGGTGGTTTTTGCTTTCGCTTTCGTGTTGGTCTTGGTCTTGGCCATGTGAACCTCTGTGATGTTGGGCAGCGGACAGCTTACTCGCGCGCGGCTTTCTCCGTGCTGTGATTGGTACCGACGCCGGCGAGAAGCCGGCGCGCGTCTTTTTCGTGCGCGCGCACCTCGTCGAGCGTGGCGTGCAGGTCGGCCATCTGCTGCTCGAGTTGCGCGCGGTGCGCGGCGAGTACCACCAGGTACTTCTGCAACTGCGGCTGGGTGTCGCGCGGCGATTCGTACATGTCGACCAGCTCCTTGACCTCGGCCAGCGTCAGCCCGAGGCGCTTGCCGCGCAGCGTGAGCTTGAGCCGCGTGCGGTCGCGCTGCGTGTAGACGCGGTTGCGGCCGGTGCGCTGCGGCGCGATCAGCCCGCAGTCTTCGTAGAAGCGGATCGCGCGGGTCGTGAGGTCGAACTCGAGGGCGAGTTCGCCGATCGTGAATGTCTTCAAAGTGGCGGTAGACATCTGGGTGACAGCGGCGCCGGGTGATGCGGCCTACACTGGCTACGATTGACGTTTACGTAAAGTGCGTAAAGCGAAGAAAGTGTAATGGGGGAACCCGATGAAGCCGATGAACGCGCAAGAAATGCTGTTGGCGTATCCGTTCGGCGAGGCGCTGCCCGAGATCGGCACGACGACCCTGGTCGCGCCCGGCGTTCGCTGGCTGCGCATGCTGCTGCCGTTCCAGCTCGACCACATCAACCTCTGGCTGCTGCGCGACCGGATCGACGGGATCGATGGCTGGACCATCGTCGACTGCGGCATCGCCAACGACGCGACCCGCGCTGCCTGGGAAAGCATCTTCGCGAACGAGCTGCAAGGCCTGCCGGTGCTGCGCGTGATCGTCACGCACATGCACCCCGACCACATCGGTCTGGCGCATTGGCTCACCGAAAAATGGGGTGTGCGCTTGTGGATCAGCGCGACCGACTACAACACGGCGCGCATGGCCACCAGCGGCATCGCGTCGATCGGCGGCGAAGCGACCGCGCGCTTCATGGCAAGCCACGGCCTCATCGACGAAGAATCGCAGGCCAAGATCAAGGCGCGCACGAACTACTACGCGAGCATGGTGCCGGAACTGCCCTCGGCCTACCGCCGCCTGCTCGACGGCGACGTGCTGTCGATCGGCGGGCACGACTGGCGTTGCCACGTCGGCTACGGGCACGCCCCGGAACACATGTCGCTGCACTGCCCGCAACTGGGTGTGCTGATCAGCGGCGACATGGTGTTGCCGCGCATCTCGACCAACGTCAGCGTGCACGAAGGCGAGCCCGAGGCGAACCCGCTGATGCTCTACCTCGCATCGATCGTGCGCATGAAAGCGCTGCCCGAGGACACGCTGGTGCTGCCCTCGCACGGCCGGCCGTTCCGCGGCCTGCACACGCGCGTCGATCAGCTCGTCGCACACCACGACGAGCGGTTCGCCGACGTGGTGCGCGCCTGCGCCGAGGCGCCGCAACACGCGGCCGATCTGCTGATGGTCTTGTTCCGCCGCCAGCTCGACCTGCACCAGACGACCTTCGCGATGGGCGAATCGGTCGCGCACCTGCACGCGCTGTGGCTGGCGGGCAAACTCACGCGCCGGCTCGATGCCGACGGCATCTACCGCTTCACGAGCCCCTGAAGGCGATCAATCGGCGGCCGCCGGACCGTTGCGCCGGGCCGCCCAGTAGGTCGCGCCCTGCGCGCCGTAACGCTCGGCATGCGGCACGCCGTGGGCGAGTTCGAAGGTGTCGCCCGGCCGCAGGTGCTGCGTGGCGGCACCGACGGTCAGCCACATTTCGCCCTGCACCACCAGCGCCTTCACGCCGAACGGATGGGTGTGCTCGGCGACGCTCTCGCCGCCCGGCCAGCGGCGGTCGGTGACCTCGTCGAAACCCTGGGCCAGTGCGTCGGACTCGAACGCTTTGAAAGTGATGTCGTTCATGGCGGTGCTCCTGGCGTGATTCTGCTGGGTTTGCGCGAACGAGGGCCTCAATCCAGCAGCGGCACCAGCCCGTCCTTCAAGCTGCCACGGGCCTGCTCGAAATCGGGCAGCACCGAGCGCACCACGTCCCAGAAGCGCGGGCTGTGGTCCATGTGGCGCAGGTGCGCGAGTTCGTGCGCGACGACGTAGTCGATGCTCGACATCGCGAAATGGACCAGCCGCCAATTCAGGCGGATCGAACCATCGGCGCTCGCACTGCCCCAGCGCGTCTGCGCCGACGACAGGCTCAGCTTGGTCACGCGCACCTCGAGCTGCTGCGCGAAGTGCGCGCAGCGTTCTTCGAACACGCGCCGCGCCTGGCGTTGCAGCCAGCTCTGCACGATGTCGCGGATCTGCTCCGGCGCAGCCCCGTGCGGCAGGCCGACGTGCAGCGTCAGACGCGCCGCACCGCCAGGCTCGGCCGGCGCATCGACGTTCGTGTGCAGCACCGCGCCGGTCGCGCGCGGGTCGAGCAAGACCACCACGGTCTCGCCGAGAAAGGGAATCGTCGTGCCGTCGCGCCACTCGACCTTGGCCGACTGCATGCGCTGCGCGCGCTCCCGCTGCTCTTGCAACTTCTTCAGGATCCAGCGCGACTTCTCGTGCAGCGCGGCCTCGATGTCATGCAGCCCGACCCACTTCGGCGCGTTCACACTCAAACCCTCGGTGCCGACGATGAAGCCGATGCTGCGCCGGCGCGCACGCTTCAGCGCGTAGCCGACGACATGCTCGTGCAGCCGGATCTCGCGATCGGCCAGCGGATGCCGGAACACGGCCGGGGCGAGCACGCTCGCGATCGAGACCAGCTCGGCAAAAGGTGCAGCGGGTGCAGCGGGTGCCGGCGATGCGACGACAGGCGACTTCACCGGCACCGGCACCGGCACCGGCCCCTCGAACAGCAGCAGCTGTTGTGTGTCGAGGGCGGCGGCGCGGCGGGGCATCGGATGGGATTGTCTATCGTCGCGCGTCAGGGCGTGGTGGCCGAAGCGGGCATCGGCGGCTGCCCGACATACGCT
>JANMWQ010000079.1:0-5062 GCA_031394085.1 Rhizobacter sp.
AGGTTGATCGCCACGCGCATGCGCAAGCCCTTGTCGCGCCAGGCGCGGGCCTGCTTGCACGCGGCCTCGATGACCCAGTTCCCGATCGGCCCGATCAACCCCGAGCGCTCTGCGAGCGCGATGAAATCGCTCGGCATCACCATGCCGCGGGTCGGGTGGTTCCAACGCAGCAAGGCCTCCGCGGCGGTGACCTTGCCGCTGCGCGCGTCGATCTTGGGCTGGAAAAACAGTTCGAGCTCGTCGTTCGCGAGCGCTTGGCGCAGGTCACGCAGCATGTCGAAGTTCTGCTTCACGCCGGTGTCCATCTCGGGTGCGTAGAAGCAGTGGCGCGCACCGCCGGCGCGCTTGGCCGCGTACATGGCGGCGTCAGCGCGTGCGATCAGTTTGTTCGGGTGGCACTTGTCGGGGTACAGCGCGATGCCGATCGAGCACGAGATCGCGACCTCGCGGCCGTCTATTTTGTAGGGCTGGCTCAGCACGTCGATCAGGCGCTCGGCGAGGCGCGCCACGCCGTCCCGGTCGCCGGCCTTCGGCGTCAGCAGCAGGAACTCGTCACCGCCGACACGCGCCGCCACGCCGGTGCCCCGCGCGAGCGTCTTGAGGCGCTGGCCGACCTGCTCCAACACGCGGTCGCCGCTGCTGTGGCCGAAGGTGTCGTTGACCGGCTTGAAGCCGTCGAGGTCGATGAACAACACCGCGAGGTGGCTGGCCTTGGCCTCGCATTTTTTCGCGGCCTCCTGCAGCCGGCCCTCGAAGAACAGTCGGGTCGGCAGCCCGGTCAGGTTGTCGACCGTCGCTGCGCGGGACAGGCGAACGGCCGGCTCGCCCGCGGTCGACTGCTGCAACACCATCAACAGCACCATGGCCAGCCCGGCCAGCCCGACCATCACGAGCCACTCGGGGCCGAAGGCCCAACGGGTGGCCGCCGAGGCCGACACCGAGACGGCGACCCCGATACAGCCCACAGCGGCCGCGATTGCGCTCCCGGCGAAGCGGAACACGCGCGCCAGCCGCAGATCGGCGACGCGCAGTTGCGCGACGATCAGGGCCACCGACAACGCCAGCGTCAGGCTGCCGGCGCCGAACCCTTCGGGCGCACCGGCGAGGCGAAAGATGCCGGGTGCATCGAGCATCGCGTGAACGTAAGCCGCCGCCGGCATCGCCACCATGACAAAGCCCGCCAATGCGCGCTGGCCGCGGCCCCAGAGCCCACCGATGATGGCTGCGAGAGCGGCCAGCACCAGCACCGACAGGCACGGCCACAGCCATTGCAGGCCGCGCGCGAACTCGCCCGCCGCGGGATCGCGCATCGCGTGCGCCGGCCACCACAACGCGCACGCCCCGAGGCCGAGCGACACCATCAGCACGGCGCGCGCGATGCGCGGCGGCTTCGTGTCGACGGCCGCAGCCAGCTCGGCGGCAAGCCAGAGCAGCGCGGCGCAGACAGCGAAGCTCGCAGTCATCAACAGGGCAGGCAGCTGATTCATCCAACTCCGGAATCAGGTTCGTGGGTCGCAACGCCAAAGCTGGCGAAACAAGCGAACCGCATGGTGAAGGTTTTCGGCCGGATCGGCGCCGAATCGAGCGCGATCGTTGCTCCAATCAAACGTCGACCGTGACGCATGCCGCAAGCGGTGGCCGGTGGCCTGCAGGTCGGGCGCTATTCGCTGCCGACCAGCCCGTTGCGGATCGCGTAGACCGTCATCTCGGAATTGTTGGTCAGGCCGAGTTTTTCGAGCACGCGGGCGCGGTAGACGCTCACGGTCTTGGGGCTCAGCGTGAGCTGCTCGGCGATGTCGGAAAGGCGCTTGCCCGAAGCGATCATGACGAGGGTCTGCAGCTCGCGGTCGGAGAGTTTCTCGTGCGCGTTCGCGACCAGCGGCGTGGTCAGGCTCTCGACCAGCATCTGCGCGATCTCGGGCGTGACGTACTTGCGGCCCTGGGCCACGGTGCGCACGGCCAACACGATCTGTGCCGGGTCACCGCCCTTGTTGACGTAGCCGTAGGCGCCGGCGCGCAGCGCGCGGATCGCGTATTGATCCTCCGGGTACATCGAGACGACGAGCACGCGCATGGCGGTGACCTCGTCTTTGAGCACGTGCAGCACGTCGAGGCCGCTGCGACCCGGCAGGTTGATGTCGAGCACGAGCACGTCGGCGCTGCCGTTGCGCATCAACGTGCGCAGCTCGCCGTAGTCGCCAGCTTCGCCGACGACCTCGATGTCGGGCGCGTCGGACAACGTGTCGCGGATGCCGCGCCGGATCAGCGCATGGTCGTCGCAGAGAAAGACCTTGATCATCGTTCTTGCTCCGTTCGCGCATCCCCTCGGGGGATCGGCCGGTGTACCCGCCGACGAGGGATTGTCATAACGCGCCCCACTGGCTGGGGTCGTCGGGGTCGTGCGGATTGGTCGAAGGCATATCAGCGACGCCCAGCGGATTCAAGGGCACCGAGAGGATCATCGTCGTGCCGCTGCCACTGCTGCTGAGCTCGACCCAGCCGCCCACCGTGCCGGCGCGCTCGTGCAGCCCGCGGATGCCGAACGAGCGCGCCTTGGCCAGATCGTCGGCGCCCAGGCCGCGGCCGTTGTCGCTGATCTCGAGCGAAAGCACGCCGCCGGCGAGCGAGAGGTCGAGCGCCACGCGCGTGGCCTGCGCGTGCTTGCTGATGTTGGTCAGCGCCTCCTGCGCAGTGCGGTAGGCGACCAGCGGCACGCCCGCGGGCAACTCGGGCGGATCGGCGGGCAGGCGGATCGCGCACTCGATGCCGGTGCGTTTTTCGAAGCGCGTGGCCAGCCAGTGCAGCGCGGCGACCAGGCCCTGCTCGAGGATCGCGGGGCGCAGGTTGTGCATGATCCGCTTGCTCGAATCGATCGCGAGTGTGACGGTCTCGAGCGCCGAGGTCACCCGGGCGAGCACGTCTGGCGAATCGGAGTGGCGCGCGATCCAGGCCAGGTCGAACTTGAGCGCGGTGAGCGAGCCACCGACGTCGTCGTGGATCTCGCGCGCGATCGCGCTGCGCTCCTGCTCGATGCTGTTCTGCAGGTGCTGGGCGAGTTCGCGCAGGCGCTGCTTCGACGCGTCGAGCTCGCGGTCGGCGCGCTCGCGGGCACGGCGCGTCTGCGCGCCCTCGACCGCATGCAGCAGCGCCGGCACGAGCCGCGCGAGGTTGTTCTTCAGCAGGTAGTCGCTCGCGCCGTTGCGCATCGCCTCGACCGCGGTGTCTTCGCCGATCTCGCCCGAGACCAGGATGAACGGCACGTCGCGCCCGTTCGCCTTCAGCAGGTCGAGCGCGACCAGGCCCGAGAAGCCGGGCAGGTTGTAGTCGGAAATGATCGCGTCCCAGCCGCGCTCACCGAGCGCGGCGAGGAACTCGGCCTCGGAGTCGATGCGTCGCACGCTGGCCCGCAAGCCGCCGCGCGCGAGCTGCGCAAGTGTCAGTTCGTGATCGAACTCCGAATCTTCGAGGTGCAGGATCTGCAGTTCACGCTCGCCCTCGGCCGAACGGATAACGGAGGCGCGCGCGGGTTGCATCGCGCGAAGTATGCCCTGCCTGTTTCGCGCTCAGGTCTGCGCGCGAGCGGCCGAAAACCGGGGGCAAGCCAGTTCCCGGAACCCTGCCGACACGAACGCAACGATGCGCGACCTCCCAACCCACGACACGCGCGCCGCCGCGCCCATGCCGCTGCTCGCGGCCGCCGACCTGCAGGACAACCTGATGACGGCGTCGCACGACCTCGACCGCCTGCAAACCCTGCTCTCGCATGCCTGCGACGCGCTGATGCGGGGTTTTCACGGCGCCGCCGGCGAGATCCAGGACCTCGTCGACGCGGCGCAAGACACACCCTCGCAGGCACCGCTCGACAGCGTCGCGCTGCACCTCGGCGGCGCGATCACGGCGCTGCAGTTCCAGGACATGGCCTCGCAGCTGATCGCTCACACCCACCAGCGCCTGCGCAACTGCGCCGACCGCCTGGCCCGCGAAACCATGGGCGACGACGACGGCGAGGCCGTGGTCGAAGACGCACCGCTGCGGCCGAACCCGGTCACGCAAGACGAGATGGACGCAGGCTCGGTCGAGCTGTTTTGACGTGGCAGCTGACGTCGAACCGACCCCGACCGACTCAAGAACGCCTGCGCGCGGCCGAAAACGCCAGCAAGGCATCCGGAGAAACACATGCATTCAATCCTCGCGGTCGACGACTCGGCGTCCATGCGCCAGATGGTGGCGTTCACGCTCAAGAGCGCGGGCTACCACGTCGCCCTGGCCGTCGACGGGCAAGACGCCTGGGAGCAAACCGGCAAGCGTGATTTCGACCTCGTGCTGACCGACCAGAACATGCCGCGCATGGACGGCATCGGCCTGACAAAAAAACTGCGCGACACCCCGAAGTTCAAGAACACGCCGATCCTGATCCTGACGACCGAATCGAGCGACCAGATGAAGCAGGCCGGCCGCAGCGCCGGTGCGACCGGCTGGCTCGTCAAACCCTTCGATCCGGCCAAGCTGATCGAAGTCATCAAAAAAGTGATCCGCTGAACAGTTCCCCAAAGACGCCGCGTTGCGGCGCCCGTCCCCCGCGGAGAGTCGAGTCAAGTGGCAAAGCCACATGGACTCGTATCGCGCCATCAGGAGAGTGAGCATGGGTGACATGACGCAAGAAGGCGCGAACCTCGGAGCAGGCATCGACCTTTCCCAGTTCTACCAGGTCTTCTTCGAAGAAGCGGGCGAGAACCTCGACCGCATGGAGGCGCAGCTGCTCGAGATCGACCTCTCGGCGGCCGACGACGAAGCGCTGAACTCGATTTTTCGCTGCGCCCATTCGGTCAAGGGCGGCGCCGCCACCTTCGGCTTCGCCGATGTGGCCGAGCTCACGCACCAGATGGAAACGCTGCTCGACAAATTGCGCCGCCACGAACTCACGCCGACCGCGGCGATGGTCGACGTGCTGCTGCAGTCGGGCGACGCACTGCGCGCGCAGCTCGCACGCCACCAGGGCGCTGGCGGCGAGGCGGTCGACACGGCCGAGCTGCGGGTCAGCATCCGCGCGATGAGCTCGGGC
>JANMWQ010000008.1:0-2464 GCA_031394085.1 Rhizobacter sp.
ATCCGTTTCCTGACCGAATACAGCGGCATGAGCTTCGTCGATGCGGTGAAGGATCTGGCGCAACAGGTGGGCTTGAGCGTTCCTGAAGAAGACACCTCGCCCGCCGAGCGCGAGCACGCCGCCGCGCAGAAGCAACGCCGCTCGACGCTGACCGAGGTGCTCGCGAAGGCCGCCGATGCGTATCGAAAACAGTTGAAGCAGAGCCCGCGCGCGGTCGACTACCTCAAGGGCCGCGGCCTGAGTGGCGAGATCGCGGCGCAGTTCGGTCTCGGCTACGCGCCGGAGGGCTGGCGCAGTCTCGCGAGCGTGTTCCCGAGCTACGACGACCCGCTGCTCGAAGAGAGCGGCATGGTGATCGTGAAGGACGGTGACGACGGCTCGAAGGACGAGGCCGAACGAAAGCGGTATGACCGGTTTCGGGACCGCATCATGTTTCCGATTCGGTCCGTGCAGGGCGACGTCATAGGCTTCGGCGGGCGCGTGTTGGACAAGGGCGAGCCCAAGTACCTGAACTCGCCCGAAACGCCGGTCTTCAGCAAAGGCCGCGAGCTCTATGGTTTGTTCGAAGGCCGTGCCGCGATTCGCCAACGCGGCTACGCGCTCGTCGTCGAGGGCTACATGGACGTGGTGGCGCTCGCCCAATCGGGCTTCGGCAATGCGGTCGCGACACTCGGCACTGCCTGCACGCCCGATCACCTTCAGAAGTTGCTGCGTTTCACCGAGTCGGTCGTGTTCAGCTTCGATGGCGACAAGGCCGGGCGCCGCGCCGCTGGCCGCGCGCTCGAAGCGAGCCTGCCGCACGCGAGCGACACGCGCACGATCCGCTTCTTGTTCTTGCCGGCCGAGCACGATCCGGACTCGTATGTGCGCGAGTTCGGCGCAGCAGCGTTCGACGGATGCGTGGCGCAATCAGTGCCGTTGTCGCGCCAGTTGATCGAGGCGGCCAGCGAAAGCTGCGACCTCGCGACCGCCGAGGGCCGCGCCCACATGCTCGCGAACGCGAAGCCGATGTGGTCCGCACTGCCCGACGGCACGCTCAAACGCCAACTGCTCGTTGACATCGCCGCCACCGCGCGCGACGACGCCGACCAACTGCTGCGCCAGTGGGGCCATGCGCCGGCGCGCACCGCCGCGCGCGAGGCCGGGGCCGTGCGACCACCCCCACGCCGCGCCGGCCGCGTCAGCAAGGGTGCGGCCAACCTGCTCGACCGCGCGATCTGGCTGCTGCTGCATCGCAGCGAGCTGTGGGCGCATCTCGACGGCGAAGCACACGACCTGCTGGCGGGCCAGGCAGACCCGTACGGCCTGTTCTTCGGCTGCGTCGAGCGCTCGCTGAACGAGCAAGGCGCGATCGCACCGGCCGCGCTGCTTCACGAACTGCGCGAACGCGCCGTGGGGGTCGATGGCGCGGCTGCGGTGCTGGACCGCATCGCTGCGTTCCATGACCCCGAATCCCAGACCGACCTGCAACAAGAGTTCGTGTTCGCACTCGGCAAGTTGCGCCTCAAATCGGTCGAGGAAGAACTCGAGCTGCTGGTCAAATCGGGCGTCCAGTCGCCGGACACGTCGACGCGACATGCCGAGCTGATGCGGCTTCAAAGGCAACTGAAGGCCTGAAAACGGTATAATCCTCGGCTGACGAAGCGCGGCAGGCGTGACAGCAGTACCTCCGGGCCCCGGCCACCCTCTGATACAGGGTCCCCATTGCGGGTTAAGTGACAACAAGGCCACCCTTTCCCGCAAGGACTGCATTCCAAATGTTCACCCGAGCCTGCCCGCTTGCAATCCGGCCAGTGATGAACTGGCCGAGCCCCGCATCGGCTTGTCTTGAATTGCGCCGCATCGAGCGCAACTCAGAGGCCGGGCCACCGCCGCGCTGGCCCACGACCATCCAAGGATTTGCATGACCGCGAAGAAGAGCGCCCCCGCACCGGCCCCGAAGGCCGCACCTGCGAAGAAGATCGTTGCCAAAGCGAAGGCCGAGGACACGACCAAGAAGGCCACGAAGCCCGCGGCGAAGGCCGTCGAAGTGGGCGCGAAGGGCAAGCCGGGGCGCAAGCCCAAGGTCGAAGAAAACTCGAAAGAAAACGCCAAAGAGAAGGCGAAGAAGTCAGACGACAACGACGTCGATCTCTCCGACCTCGAGTCCGACCTCGAGGGCGAACCCGAAGTCGAAACCGCCGCCAACGACGAGACCAAGGTCAAGGCCAAACCGCTGCGCATGAAGGTTTCGCGCGCGAAAGAACGCGCGCTGATGCGCGAGTTCGGCCTCGAAGAAACGGCGCTGACCGAAGAAGAAGCGACCAAGCGCCGCTCCGAGCTCAAGACGCTCATCAAGATGGGCAAGACGCGCGGTTTCCTGACGCACCAGGAAATAAACGACCACCTGCCTGAGAAGCTGGTCGACGCAGAAATTCTCGAGGCGATCGTCTCGATGCTCAACGACATGGGCATTGCGGTCTAC
>JANMWQ010000014.1:0-2764 GCA_031394085.1 Rhizobacter sp.
TCCTGTACCCCGGGCGCACCGCGATCAACATCGCGGGTGACGGCGACTTCCTGATGACCGGGCAAGAGCTCGCCACCGCGACCGGCTACCGCGCCGGCACCGGCATCGGCAAGCTGATCGTGGTCGTCGTCGACAACGGCAGCTACGGCACGATCCGGATGCACCAGGAGCGCGAATACCCGGGCCGCGTCAGCGGCAGCGATCTGTTCAACCCCGACTTTGCCGCGCTCGCCCGCGCCCACGGCTGGGCTGCGGGCTTCGTCGACGCAACGGCGCAGTTCGAGCCCGCGTTCGCCGCCGCGCTCGCCGCGGATCGGCCGACGCTGATCCACGTCAAGCTCGACGCCGATGTCCGCACCTCGCGCGCCACGCTGACCGCGAGGCGGCGCATCGCGAGCGCGCGGCGCGGCCTGGCCTGACCCCCGACTGCAACGTGCCAAGTCGGCGGCCCTGGGCACCGGGCACCGTTCGGCCTCGGCACGTCAGCGCCGCGTGAAGCTCATCACCCAGTTCGTCTCCCAGGTGGCGCCCGCGTCCGGCGAGAACGCTTGCTCCCAGCGCAGAGCGTCTGCGGTCAATTGCTTCCAGGTGAATCGCACGCGCACCGGCTGGCCGTCGACGATGTCGTCCGCGTAGAACAGGCCGACGCCTTCGACGAACTTGCCGATGACGGGTGTGTCGATCTGCCACGGGTTTCTGCCGTCGAGCCACCAGATGGCCCATGAGTTTTCCGAGGCATTGAAAGACCGGAGTGCCACGGCGCGATACGTGCCATCAGGCATCTCGAGCAGGTTGTCCTCGACATTTCCGAGCCCGCCGAGAACCTTGCGGGTTTCCGACGTGCCTGCGAAGTCGACCCATTCGTTGCAGCTGGCAAGACGCGCTCTCAGGCGGCGGTGGGCGACGCGCCAGGTGCCGATGACGAAGTCGAAGTCCGCCGCGCTGGAACTCGTGTTTGGTGGCATGGCAACAGGTGGACGACAAAGTGATTCGAACAGCTTAGCTCGCTCTGCGCCACAGCAGCAGCAACACGCCCGCCAGCACTACGCTGACGGCCGCCCACTCGAAGCCGCTCACCTGCTCGCCGGCGAACGCCACGCCGAGCAGCATCGCGATCACCGGGTTGACGAAGGTGTAGCTCGACGCCAGCCCGGCCGGCGCCTGTGCGAGCAGCAGCATGTAGGCGTTGAACGCGATCAGCGAGCCGAACACGACGAGGTAGAGCCAGGCGGCTGCCGCGAGCGGCTGCGGCGGCCACGCGAAGGTTTCGCCGTGCAGCGCCGACATCACCATCAGCACCGCGCCGCCACATAGCATCTCGCTCGCGAAGCCGGTCGCACCCGGCGCGAGCGGCAACGCGCGCTGGCTGAGCACGCTGCCGAGTGACCAGGTCGCGCACGCGATCGCGATCGCCGCGAGCCCGGCGGGCGAGGCCTGAAAGCCCGCGCCCTGCGTCAACATCAGCACGCCGGCCAGACCGAGCGCGATGCCGGCGACCTCGATGCGGTGCGGCTTCACGCCCCAAAACAAATTCAGCGCCGCGATCATGAGCGGCACGACTGCGATGAACGCGACGACCAGCCCGGAGCCGACCGACACCTCGGCGAACGCGGTGCCGCCCATGCCGCCGCCGAGCATCAGCGTGCCGACCAGGAGCGCGTTGCGCCACTGCCGGCGATCGGGCCAGGCGGCGCCGCGCCAGCGCGTCCAGACCATCAGCACGGCGCCAGCCAGCAAGAAGCGCGTGCCCATCTGAAAGAAGGGCGGAAAGCTCGGCAAAGCGAGCTTGATCGCGAGGTAGGTCGAGCCCCAGATCAGCCAGGTGGCGGCCAGGCACAGGAGCAGCAACGGCGGCAGGCCGAACAAGCCGGCATGGCGCGGTGCCGGTGAAGCGAAGGTGTTCATGACCGCCATCGTATGAAAGCAGACGCGGGTGAACCATGGGAAGATCGTTGTTCTCGCAGCCCGACACCGTCGATTCAAAGGAGATTCATGTCTTCAGCCTTCAGCGTCGATATCGACAGCCACGACACTCGCATCCTCGCCGAGCTGCAGACCGATGCGCGCCTGACCATGGCCGAGCTCGGCCGGCGCGTGCACCTGAGCCAGCCGGCGGTGACCGAGCGCGTGCGCAAGCTCGAAGCGGCCGGCGTGATCAGCGGCTACCGAGCGACCGTGAACCTGGCCAAGCTCGGCTACGGCATCCGCGCCATCATCCGTGTCGGTCGCTGCGACTACGCGCGCATCGTCAAGCTGATCCAGCACACGCCCGAGTGCATCAATGCCTACAACGTGACCGGCGACGACAGCTGGGTGCTCGAGATCGCCGTGATCGACGTGAGCCACCTCGACGCGGTCGTCACCAAGTTCTGTTTGTTGACCGAGACCGCGACCTCGATCATCCTGAATCCGGCGCGCGAACACCAGCCGATGCTGCCGCCCCTCGCGGGCGCCGTGAAACCCCCGATCAAGAAAGTGACCAACGCATGAGTACGCCTTCAGACCTCGTCACCGGTGATCTTTGCGACAAACACAAGACCGACCTCGACGGCAGCTTTCGCGTACTGCCGCCGGTATTTCGTGACTACGGCAAGCGCGTGCGATTCGCCGGCGAAGTCGCCACCGTCAAGTGCTTCGAGGACAACAGCTTCGTGAAGGCCGCGCTCGAAGCGCCCGGCCACGGCCGCGTGCTCGTCGTCGATGGCGGCGGCTCGCTGCGGCGCGCGCTGGTCGGCGGCAACATCGCGGCAGCCGCGGCGAAGAA
>JANMWQ010000024.1:0-1652 GCA_031394085.1 Rhizobacter sp.
CCGCCGAAGGCTTCGAGCGCGCGGTCCATGCCGCCGCTGGTGATCGACAGCATCGCCTGCGCCTGCACGGCGGGCTTCGGGTGGTAGGCGATGCTCAGGCCGACCGCGCCCATCATTGGCAGGTCGTTCGCGCCGTCGCCCACCGCGATCGCCTGCGCGGGCGCGATGCCCATCAGCTCGCACACTTCGAGCACGACGCGCCGCTTCTCGGCGCCGTCGACGATGTCGCCCCACGGCCGGTCGATCAGCCGGCCGGTGAGGGCGCCGTGTTCGATCTCGAGCAAGTTGGCGCGCGCGAAATCGAGGCCCAAGCGCGCGCGCACGCGGTCGCTGAAGAACGTGAAGCCACCCGACACCAGCAGTGTTTTCAGGCCCGCTGCCTGGCAAGCCTGCACGAAGCGTTCGACGCCGGGGTTGAGTTGCAAGTGGTTCGCATAGACCTCGTGCAGCGCCGCCTCGGGCACGCCGCGCAGCAGCGCGAGGCGGCGGCGCAGGCTCTCTTTGTAGTCGGCGATCTCACCGCGCATCGCCGCCTCGGTGATCGCAGCGACCTCGGCTTTGCGGCCCGCAGCGGCGGCGATCTCGTCGACGCACTCGATGTTGATCAGCGTCGAATCCATGTCGAACGCGACGAGTTTGTAATCGCTCAAGCGCAGCGGCGGCGTGAAGCCGCGCACGAAGAGGCCGGGAGCGAACTCTTGGGCCATTGGTCTTCAGGCGGCCAGCGCGTCGGCCAACGAACAAGTGAGTTCGGGCGCGGCACGTCGCAGCTTGGCATCTTCGGTGATCAAGGGTTGCCCGAGTGCCCTGGCGATGACCAGGAAGCGGGCGTCGTAGCCGCTGACACCGAAGTGCCCAGCCGCGTTCAACACGTCGCGGTCCTCCACACTGCGCAGCCCGGCGGACATGAGGTGCTGCGCCTCGATCAGGGTTTGCAGCGTGTCGGCGAGCGGGCGTTTGGCGCTGCGCATGGCGGTGGCCAGGACGTTGACGAGTTCGACCATCAGGAACGACTCGCTTTGCCAGTCGTCGTCCGCAGCGTGCAGCGCTCGCGCCGCCTCACTGTTCGGGCCGTCCAGCAGCAAATACACAACGATGTTGGTGTCGACAACCTTCATCGGCGCTGGTCAATCGCGGCCTTGGGCAATGGCGGCTTCGATCCACTCGGTCGTCACTGGCCCGGTGGAAAGTCGCACGAGCGGCGGCAGTGGGCGCGCCGGTGCAAGGATCGACCGTGGCGCCAGAATCCCTTGCTCGATCAACGCGACCACCTCCTTGGTCATGGACCGGTGGTGCGCTCGAGCTTGCGCCTTCAGCCGCGCGTGCAGTGGCTCGGGAAGGTTCTTGACGACGAGGGTGGGCATGACGGTTTCCCATATAAGCAAAAGGGAAGCGAAATGCTAGCAGATGCGTGAAGCCTGATGACGGCCGAGCGTTCAGGCAGCCAATGCCTGCCTCGGCGTGCCGAGCGCGCGCAGCACGTCGCGGATCAGCTGAGCGCGGTCTTTCGGCTCGGGTGTGTCGCGCTCGATGCGCAGCTTGTCGTTGCCAGCCAGCTTGATGTGCCGGTTCTTTTGCACCAGCTCGATGATGCGGATCGCCTCGACCGGCGGGTTCGGGCGGAAGCTGATCACCATCAGCTTCGCCCCGGC
>JANMWQ010000721.1:0-5078 GCA_031394085.1 Rhizobacter sp.
ACGGCACCCAGAGCGACGCGCTCCAGCTGAACTCGAACACGTAGCGCGCCAGCGCCCATCCGACCGCCATCGCGGCGACCGAGGCGAGCACGCCGGCCAGCGCGCCGACACCGAGCAGTTCGGCGCGCTGCACCTGCGCCAGCAGCTTGCCGCTCGCGCCGAGCGCACGCATCACCGCGAACTCGCGCGCGCGCGCCTCGCGCGTGGCTGTGACGGCGGCGAACAGCACGACCAGCCCGGCCGCGAGCGTGAAGCCGAACAGGAACTCGACCGCACGCACCACTTGATCGAGCACTTTTTGAATCTGCGCGATCGACGCCGACACGTCGATGTTTGTGATGTTCGGAAAGTCGCGCGACAAGGCGTTGTCGAACACGGTTCCACCGGTCGGGCCTTCGGGAGCGCGGTAGGCGGCGATGTAGCTGAGCGGCACATCGGGCATCGCCGCGGTCGGGAACATGACGAAAAAGTTGACGCGCATCGAGCTCCAGTCGACCTTGCGCAAGCTGGTGATCCTGCCCTGCGCCATCGTGCCGCCGACGTCGAAGCGCAGCTCGTCACCGAGCTTCAAGCCGAGCGTCTTCGCCAGGCCTTCTTCGACGCTGACAGCGTTCGCCTCGTCGCGCGTCCAGCGGCCGGCGGCGAGCTGGTTTTGCGGCGGCAGGTCGGCGTCGTTGCTGAGGTTGAACTCGCGGTCGAGCAGGCGCTGGGCGCGCTCGTCCTTGTAGTCGTCGGGCTTGACGGCGCGGCCGGTGATCGCGATCAGCCGGCCGCGGATCATCGGGAACCAGTCGTAGCGGTTCACGCCCGCGCTTTGCAGGCGCTGGCGAAACGCCTCGCTCTGGTCGGGCTGCACGTTGATGACGAAACGGTTCGGCGCATCTTTGGGCGTCGCCTGGCGCCAGCTGTCGATCAGGTCGGTGCGCAGCAGCACGAGCAGCACCAGCGCGAGCAGGCCGACGCTCAGCGCCGACACCTGCAACACCGCGAACGCCGGCCGCGCGGCGATCTGGCGCGTGGCCAACACCAGCCAGCGCGGCGCGCTGGCCCCCATGGTCCACCAGCGCGGTGTGCCCGCTTCGGGCACGGCGCGCTTCAAGAGCATCACCGCGATCCACGACAGCAGCGCGAACACCGCGACCGCGACCGCGAAGCCGCCGACCGCGATCAACCCCAACTTCAGGTCGCTCGACACCGCGAGCAGCAAGGCCGCGAAGCCGACCGCGCCGGCCGCGAGCACCGCGATCGACGCCGGCTTCAACGCACCCACATCGCGCCGGATCACGCGCAGCGGTGGCACCTGCGCGAGCTGCAGCACGGGCGGCAGGCCGAAGCCCATCAACAGCGTGAAGCCGACGCCGATGCCGAACAGCGCCGGCCACACCGTCGGTGCCGGCAGGCTCGCCTCGACCAGCCCGGCGAGCAACAGCACGAACACGTAGTGCACCGCGAAGCCGAGCACCACGCCGGCCACGCTCGCGATCAACCCGATCGCGGTGAACTCGACGATGTACTGCGCCGCGATCGTGCGCTGCGGCAGGCCGAGCACGCGCAGCATCGCGCAGTCGTCGAGGTGGCGGCTCGCGAAATCGCGCGATGCGATGCCGACCGCCACGGCCGCGAGCAAGGCCGACAGCAGCGCGACCAGGTTCAGGAATTTGCCGGCACGGTCGAGCGTCTGGCGCATCTCGGGCCGGCCGGTGGCGAGTGATTCGACGCGCAGGCCGCGCAGTTCGCCCGACTTGATCTGCGCCTCGGCCCAGTCGACGAACTGGCGCACCGGCGCCTCGGTTGCACCCGCGACCGCGAGCCGGTAGGTGACACGGCTGGCCGCCTGCACCAGCCCTGTGGCGGGCAGATCGGCCTCGTTGAGCATCACGCGTGGCGCGAACGACGAGAAACCGGTGCCGCGATCGGGTTCGTTGACGATGCTGTGCGCGATGCGCAGCGCGGCGTCGCCGAGCAGCAGCGTATCGCCGGTCTGAAGGTTCAGCGCGGCGAGCAGCGCCGGGTCGACCCAAACGCTGCCGCGTTCCGGTGCGCCGCTGTGCGCCTGGCCCTTCGCCCCGGCTGCGCCGGCGAGCGTGACTTGGCCGCGCAGCGGGTACGCATCGCTGACCGCCTTCACGCTGACGAGCCGCGAGGCGCCGCCCTGCGCCTCGCTCGCGCGGCCCATGCTCGGGAAGCCGGCGGTGGTCGCGGTCGTCAGGCCGAGCGCACGCGCCTTGGCGGCGAACGCGGCCGGCGCGGGCTGATCCGACGAGACGATCGCGTCGCCGCCGAGCAGCTGCCGCGCGTCGCGCGCGAGGCCGCCGTTGATGCGATCGGCGAAGAAGCCGACGGCGCTGAGCGCGGCCACCGCCAGCATCACCGCGACCACCAGCAGGCGCAACTCGCCAGCGCGAAAGTCACGCCCGAGCTGGCGCCAGGCGAGCCGCCACACGGAGGGCGCGAGCGCGGCGGCAGGTGGGAGCGTGTTCATCGTCCGGAACTTACACGAGGCCCGCCCGGGCCGGTCGGGCAAGGGCATTGCGCGGTCGTTCTGCACACGCGAGCGTGGCGCGAGATCGCGCGGCTTCGGTCGGCACTCAAGCGCGCGCCGGCCGAGCCGATTAGCACGGAGACGTCCTTCGGTGACGATTTCTGAGGCTCCATGCTGCATTCCCTGTCGTTGCGCACCGTCATCGCGATCAGCAGCCTGCTGGTCGGGTGCGTGATCGCGGTCGGCCTGCCGGTTTCATACGCGCTCCACGTGCACGCGCAGTACGCGAGCCTGCGGCCGCAGCTCGCCGAGCTGGGCTTCTTCACGGTGCTGTGCGTGCTGCTCGGCTCGGCCATCGCGGTCTGGGTGCGCGTGTGGCCGATGCGCCTGCTCGACCGGATGCTCGCCGACCAAAAGAGCGAGAACCTGCGCTTTCACACCGCCATCAACAACATCTCGCAAGGCCTGTGCTTCTTCGATGGCCAGCAGCGGCTCATCGTCTGCAACCGGCGCTATGCCGAGATCTACCTTTTGACGATCGAGCAGATTCCGCCCGGCACCACGCTCGGCGAGATCGTCGACCGCCGCTACGCCGCGGGCAGCTTCTCGGACATGAACGCCGCGCAGTACCTGGAGTGGCGCGCATCGATCGCGGTGTCGAGCAAGGCCTCCGACACCGTGACGGTGCTCAAGGACGGCCGCACGATCGCGATCCACCACGAGCCCATGCCCGACGGCGGATGGGTGTCGACGCACGAAGACATCACCGAGCGCCGGCGCGCATTGGCACAGATCGAGCGCATGGCGCACCACGACGCGCTCACCGGGCTGCCCAACCGGGTGCTGTTCCGCGAGCGGCTCAACGAGGCGCTCGCGTTCGGCGGCGGCGGCGCATCGATCGCCGTGCTGTGCATCGACCTCGACCGCTTCAAGGCCGTCAACGACACGCTCGGCCACCCGGTCGGCGACGAGTTGCTGCGCCTCGTGGCCCAACGCCTGTGCGAGTGCGTGCGCCAGAGCGATCTGGTGGCGCGCCTGGGCGGCGACGAGTTCGCGATCATCCAGACCGGCGCGCTGCAGCCGATCGCCTCACGCGCGCTCGCCGAGCGCCTGGTGAGCGTGATGGCGCTGCCGTTCGAGGTGGGCGAGCACCGCGTGCTGGTGGGCACGAGCGTCGGCGTGGCGTTGTCGCCGGGCGATGGCGTCGACCCCGACGAGCTGCTGAAAAAGTCCGACCTGGCGCTGTACGACGCGAAAGCCGCCGGGCGCGGCACCTTCAGCTTCTTTCGCCCGCAGATGGGCGAGCAGGCGCGCACCCGCCACGCGCTCGAGGCCGACCTGCGGTGCGCCGCCGAGAACGGCGAACTCGAGCTGTACTACCAGCCGATCGTCGCCCTCACCGACCGCCACGTCATCGGCTTCGAGGCACTGCTGCGTTGGCGCCATCCGGTGCACGGCATGGTGATGCCCGACCAGTTCATCGCGCTCGCCGAGGAAACCGGGCTGATCGAGCCGATCGGCGAGTGGGTGCTGAACCAGGCGTTCGCACAAGCGGTGCACTGGCCGGCCCACGTCGGCGTGGCGGTGAACCTGTCACCCATGCAGCTCAAAAGCGGCCAGCTCGTGCGCATCGTGGAAGCGGCGCTGCAGCGCGCGGGCCTGGCCGCCTCGCGTGTCGAGCTCGAGATCACCGAATCGCTGCTGCTGGCCGAGAACTCGATCAACGTCGCGACCCTGCACGAGTTGCGCGGCCTGGGCCTGCGCATCTCGCTCGACGACTTCGGCGTGGGCTTCTCGTCGCTGAGCTACCTGCGCTCGTTTCCATTCAAGAAGATCAAGATCGATCGCTCGTTCGTGCGCGACGTGGTGGGCAGCAACGAGGCGGCAGCCATCGTGCGAGCGATGACGACGCTCGGCCGGAGCCTGGGCATGGTGATCACCGCCGAGGGCGTCGAGACCGAAGCGCAGTTCGCGTGCCTGCGCGAGCTCGGCTGCGACGAAGCGCAGGGCTACCTGATGAGCCCGCCGCGGCCGGCGAGCGACACCCTGGCGATGCTGCGGCCCGACCGTCGGCTGACGCTGGTGACCGCGACGCGCTGAACCACGACGAACGCTGCGTGCAAGCGGCCAGAACGCGGGGCCATGCCGACGGTGCTGTAATGGCCGCATGTCGACTGCCCTGCCCCCGATCTTCGTGTCACACGGTTCGCCGATGATCGCGCTCGAGCCCGGCGCGGCCGGCGCGTTCATGCAACGGCTGGGCCGGGCGATCGACGCCGCGTTCGGCCGGCCAAAGGCGATCCTCGCGATCTCGGCGCACACCGCGGCACGGGAACCCGTGCTGCTGGCCGCGGCGCGCCATGCCGCCGTCTACGACTTCGGCAACTTCGACGCGCGCCTGAACGAAATGCGCTACGACGTGGCCGGCGCGCCCGAACTCGCAGCGCGTGGCCGGTATGCTCGAAGCGGCGCAGGTCGCGTCGCACACCACAGACGAAGGCGGCCTCGACCACGGCATCTGGACCGTGTTGCGCTACCTGTACCCGCACGTCGATGTGCCCGTTCTGCCGCTCGCCTTCGTGCCGAACCAGTCGCC
>JANMWQ010000040.1:0-2334 GCA_031394085.1 Rhizobacter sp.
AACAAAAACTTGCCCATCGACGACAGATCGCGCTTGATCACCGAAGACAGCGTTGCCATGCCGACGAAGATCACGGCTGTGCCCGAGAAGGCCGTCATGATCAGCCCGGCACCGTTGCCCAAGCCCAGCACCATGCCGATCATGCGCGAGAGCATCAGGCCCATGAAGAACGTGAAGCCGAGCAGCACCGGCACGCCGGCGGCCGAGTTCTTGGTCTTCTCGATGGCGAAGATAAAGCCGAACGCGCCGGCCAGAAAAACGATGGCGCTCATGCCGGCACCCATGCTGCGGGTCAAGCCTGTGCTCACGCCGATCCAGGCGCCGAGCACCGTGGGCACCATCGACAGCGCGAGCAGCCAATAGGTGTTACGCAGCACGCGGTTGCGCTGCTCCTGTGATGCGACCTGGCCGGGGAAGCCGGTGTAGTCGGCGGTTTGCTGCAGGGGTTGATTCATGGAGCTTCCTTGATAAGTAGACCGGTTAGTGACCCGTTCGCTCAATTCTAGTTCCCCGGCTGCATGCGGCGACAAGCCCTTGTCGCGGGTGGCGAATAGGCGGGGTTCTTGCGTACAGTCGCGCGTTGACCTCCAACCCCACTGGCCCAATGATGAAGACCAAGCCCTATTTGTTGTTCGACGACGTGAAACGCATAGCCGCAGCCGCTGAAGCCGAGGCCAACGCCAACCATTGGATCGTCACGATCGCGATCGTCGACGACGGCGGCCATCTGCTGTGGCTGCAGCGCCTGGACGGTGCGGCGCCGATCTCCGCGCACATCGCGCCTGCCAAGGCCCGCACCGCAGCGCTCGGCCGGCGCGAGAGCAAGGCCTACGAAGACATGATCAACCAGGGCCGCACCTCGTTCCTCAGCGTGCCCGAGATCGAAGGCCTGCTCGAAGGCGGCTTGCCGATCATGGTCGACGGGCATTGCCTGGGGGCGATCGGCGCCAGCGGCGTCAAGTCCAGCGAAGACGCGCAGATCTGCAAGGCGGGGATCGCGGCGCTGGGCGCCTGATCGGCGCAGCCGGGTGCCCCATCAACGTCGCAGCAACAACAGGCAGCCGCCGACGATCAGCAGCGCTGACGCTAGGGTGGTCAGCGTCGGCACTTCGCCGAACAACAGGTAGCCGAGCAGCACAGACCAAACGAACCCGCTGTACTCGAGCGGCGCGACGCGGCTCGCCTCCAAACGGGTGAATGCGAAGGTCAGGCACAGCAGACCGAGCGTACCGAGCCCGCCAGCCAGCAAAACCAAACCGAGATCGCTGCGCTGCACCGGCCGCCAGTCGAGTGCGGCCGGGCCGGCGAGCAGCAGCAGCGGCAGCAGGCTCTGGATCAACAAGATGGTCCACATGGAATCGCGGCCCGCCTGGCGGCGCGCCGTTAGCATAACGCCCGCGAACGAGAGCGCAGCGACAGCGGCGCTCGCCATCCCGAGCAGGCGTTTCGTGCCGACGCCGTCGAAGGCAGCCCTGAGCTCGGGCGCCACCGCGGTCGAAACGCCAGCGAGTCCCAACCCGAGCGCGACCCAGATCCACACCGAGGGCTGCTCTTTTAATACGGGAATGGCCAGCACCGCGACGAAAATCGGCGAAAGGTAAGAGACCGTCACCGCGAGCGCCAGCGGCAATTGCGTCAGCGCGTGGAAATAGCCGACGATCGATACCAGCAGCAAAGCGCTGCGCAGGAAATGCAGTCGCCAACCGGCCCGGTCGGGCAGCGGGCTGCGTTTCCAGGCCCACAGGCATACCGCGAACACGCTGCCGCCGGCGAAGCGGAAGAACGAGAGCTGAAGCGCGTCGTAGCGCACCGCCAGCAGTTTGATCACGCTGTCCATGCCGATGAAGCACGTGGCAGCCAACGCGGCGCTCAACAATGGGAGCAGGTTCGTCGGCTGGTTGGCATCGAGGCGAAAGGACATGCCCGAAGTCTAGGTGGGGGCGCTTGCAGGCGCCGGTCACGCCCGAACCGCAGGTCTATAATTCAAAGGTTTACCCTCAACCCAACCGCCCAGCAACAAGCCTCGCAGCCCTCACCGGCACCGCGCCGGTTTTGCGACGAAACCCCCCGGTTTTCTCGACTCTTTCAGGCTTGAAGAGCAACGGCTCGGACGGCAGAACTGGGCGCGCACAGAACGGAGAATCCGGTGCCCGCGCAACTGCTGACCCCCCAAGCCCAGGCGATCCTGGCACTCGCAGACGGCACGGTCTTTCGCGGCATCTCGATCGGCGCGATCGGCCACACGGTTGGCGAGGTGGTGTTCAACACCGCGATGACCGGTTACCAGGAAATCCTGACCGACCCGAGCTACTGCCGCCAGATCGTCACGCTGAC
>JANMWQ010000044.1:0-12058 GCA_031394085.1 Rhizobacter sp.
CGCGAATCGGGCCCCGGGGAAATGAATTCGATCAGCTTCTGAAACAGCGTGCGCTGCGCAGCGGGGCGCCCGGCGTGAGCGTCGCCCCTGGAACGGGAGCGACCGGATTGCGGCTCGGACATCGCGCGAAGAAGCGGAGAGTTCAGGACCGGAGAGCTTAACTTAACAACGCCCCTGCGCCGGCCCCGCTCGGGTTCCGGCTTGACACGTCTGCTACCTTGAATGCGGGTCGAATAACCTCATGTGCGATGCCTTCCGGCACGCGCACCCTTTCAAGGCGAATCTCCATGGCACTGATCCCCGCAACCATCGTCACCGGCTTTCTCGGCTCGGGCAAGACCACGCTGCTCAAGCGCGTGCTGACCGAGGCCCACGGCCAAAAAATCGCCGTGATCGAGAACGAGTTCGGCGAGGAGAACATCGACAACGAAATCCTGGTGCAAGACAGCACCGAGCAGATCATCCAGCTCAACAACGGCTGCGTCTGCTGCTCGATCCGCGAAGACCTGCGCACCACGCTGGCCGATCTGGCCGAGAAAAAGCGCAAGGGTGAGCTCGATTTCGATCGCGTCGTGATCGAAACCACGGGTCTGGCCGACCCCGGGCCGGTCGCGCAGACCTTCTTCATGGACGACGAGATCGCCGAGAGCTACCTGCTGGATTCGATCTTGACGCTGGTCGACGCCGTGCACGGCGACAAACAGCTCGACGACCGCCAGGAGGCGCGCCGCCAAATCGGCTTCGCCGACCAGATCTTCATCAGCAAGACCGATCTGGTCGACGCCGCGAAGGTCGATGCGCTGATCCACCGCATCAAGCACATGAACCCACGCGCACCGCAAACCAAGGTGAACTTCGGCGTGGTGCCGCTGGCCGAGGTGTTCGACCTGCGCGGCTTCAACCTCAACGCCAAGCTCGACATCGACCCCGAGTTCCTGAACGCCGACCCGCATGCCGGGCACGATCATGATCACAATCACAAACACGACGAGCACTGCGATCACCCGCACCACCACGCCCACGACGACGACGTGAAATCCTTCGTCTTCAAGGCCGACAAAGCCTTCAACCCGGCCAAGCTCGAAGACTTTCTGGGCGCGATCGTGCAGGTCTACGGCCCGAAGATGTTGCGCTACAAGGGTGTGCTCCACATGAAAGGCAGCGACCGCAAGGTGATCTTCCAGGGCGTGCACCAGCTGATGGGCAGCGATCTGGGCCCGAAGTGGGCGCCGGGCGAAAAGAAGACCAGCAAGATGGTGTTCATCGGGCTCGATCTGCCGAAAGAAGTGTTCCTGCAGGGCCTCGAAGGCTGTCTGGTTTGACCCCGTTTCACAGTCGGCGCAGGCCGTGAATTTTTCGCCGCTTGCTGGGGTGCGACGTGGCTACAATCCGCGGCGGCCGAAGACCCGCCCCTGTGCACAGGGTATAACCGCCGACGCGAGGAGAACGCTGTGAGCAAGACACCGGCCCCGAAAGCGACCCACAAGAAGCCCACGCCGCCCAAGGCGCCTGTCGCTGTGTTGGCTAAGGCCAAAAATGCCAAGCCGGCAGCCAAGCCGGTTGCGAAGCCGGTCGCCGCCAAAAAGCCAGCCCCGCCTCGCGCCAAGAACGCCGCCACGCCGGCCCGCCCCAAACCAGCGGCCGTGCCCGCCGCCGCGGCAAAACCTGCCGCGGCTCCCGCCAAGGCCGCAGCCGCGGCCGTCCCGAAGCCCCCTGCAATGAAACCCGCACCCGCCCCTGTTGTCGTTCCCGCCACGCCCGCTGTCGCCACCGCGCCGGTCGCCCCGAAAAAGGGCCGTGGCGCCTCCAAATACCCGGCGCCGCAAGTGCAGGCCCCCCTGCCGCCGCCCACCTCCCGATTTGCCGACCGTTTTGCGCCGCCTCGGCCGCCGACCCGCCAGATGAACAATCTGGAGCTCGACACGCCCCGCCACGCGCAAAAGTCCGACCCGAAGCTGGCGAATGCCTGGAAGTCGAAAACTGGTCGCGAGCTGACCGAACCCGAAGTTCTGGCGATGCCGGAACCGGAGTACATGAACGACAAACAGCTCGAATTCTTCCGCGTCAAACTGCAGACGCTCAAAGATGATCTGCTCAGCAATGCCGGCGAAACCACCGAGCACTTGCGCGAAGACACCTCGATCGTGCCCGACCCGGCCGACCGCGCGACCATCGAAGAAGAGCACGCGCTGGAGTTGCGCACCCGAGACCGCGAACGCAAGCTGCTCAAGAAGATTTCGCAGTCGCTGCAACGCATCGACTCGGGCGACTACGGGTTCTGTGACGAAACCGGCGAACCGATCGGCCTCGGCCGTTTGATCGCTCGGCCCCCCGCTACACTGTCCCTTGAAGCCCAGCAGCGGCGCGAACTCAAGCAAAAGATGTTCGGCGACTGAACGGGCGCGGCTCCCCTCCCCGGCGGGCCGCTCGCAGTGAATCATTGACCCTGGAGCCCACGAGCCCGCGACATGTCGGAACCGAAAGACACGACGAGCTTCTTCCGCAAGGTCGTGAAGTTCGTCGCTAACCCGACCACCGAGTGGGCCGAGCTCGGTGTCCCTGCCGACGACGTGCGCGAGACCGAGTACGCCAAGGGCGAGCTCAAGGCGATGATCGAGCGCAAGCGGCGCAACGATTTCGTCCGCAAGCGTGAGTTCGACATGCTGCGCAAGGTGCGCCGCGAGGGCCTGACGAGCGAGCAGCTCGCCGCGCTCGGCGGCTCGTCGCGCATCGACGACTCCGAAGCCAAGATGGTCGACAGCGGCGGCGCCAAGGCCGACATCGGCGTCAAAGCCAAGATCGACGAGATCGAACAGCAGATGGTCGGCGGTGGCGATGCCGCATACGCCTCGCGCCGCAAGCCCGAGTTCTACAACGCCCCGACCGAACCGGCCGCCATGGAGACGGCGCACGTGCGCGCCGTGGCATCGGCCCCGGTCAATTTCGACGGCGCGCAGGTCGAAGATTTCATGAGCGATCGTGCCGTGCCGATGGCGATCTCGCCGGTCGTGATGGGCGGCGGCGTCTCACCGCTGAGCTCGGTCAAATTCGACGCGGCCGCCGCCGACCTGGCCAGCCCGTTCGCCCAAGAAATGACCGAGATCGCGCACGACCCCGAACTCGACGAAGCCGTGATCGCGTTCGCGAACGCCGATTTCGAGCAATGCGAGCAGGCGCTCGCGGCCCTCACCGGCCCGAACGGCGCGCGCGCCCAGCACGCCGAGACCTGGCTGGTGCTTTTCGACCTGTACCGCGCGATCGGCCAGCAGCATAAGTTCGAGAGCCTGGCGCTCGACTACGCACAGCAGTTCGGCTGGTCCGCGCCGCAGTGGTTCTCGATGCCCAAGCTCGTGGCCGAAGCCGCCAGCGAAGACCGGCCGCGCAGCTCGCGCATCGAAGGCCAGGTCGGCTGGGTCAGCCCCGATCACATCGACCCCGAAGCAGTCGCCAAGCTCGCCTCGGTGTCGCTCCAAATGCCGCTGCCCTGGGTGTTCGACTGGTCCGCGCTGCGCAGCATCGACGCCGAGGCCTGCGCGCGACTCTCGGAACTCTTTCGCAACTGGATCCCGCAAGACCTCGACATGCGCTGGCTCGGCGGCGAGCGCCTGTTCGCGGTGCTGACCGAAGCGGCGCCCAACGGCGTGCGCGATGCCGACCCCGCCTATTGGCAGGTGCGCCTCGACGCGCTGCGCATGACCAACCGGCCCGATCAGTTCGACGAAGCAGCGATCGACTACTGCGTGACCTACGAAGTCTCGCCGCCCTCGTGGGAGCGCGCGCGCTGCGAGGTGAGGGTCAGCGGCACCGGCTCGACGACCTCGTCACCGCCGCTGTCGGTCGTCAGCGATGTCTCGACCAGTTTCCTCGAATCGCGGCTGACCGAAGACACCGGCATGGTGCAGGTCGGCACGGTCGAGCTCTCGGGCCAGTTGGTCGGCGACATCGGCCCGACGCTCAAGAAGATGGACGCCGAACTCGGCATGGCCAGCATCGTCAACGTGTCGTGCGCGCGCCTGATTCGCGTCGACTTCATCGCCGCCGGTGACTTGCTCAACTGGGTGCTGGCGCGGCGCAGCGAGAACCGCAGCGTGCGCTTCATCGAGGCGCACCGCATGGTCGCGCTGTTCTTCGGCGCGATGGGCATCAACGAACATGCCAAGGTCAAGGTCCGCACGGTTTAAATTTGCGGACGTTCTCTTGACCGCTGCGCTTGAAACAGCGCGGCTCGCATCCACCTTCTCCGGATGGAAAACTATCACGGCACGACCATCCTGAGCGTGCGCCGCGGCAACGTGGTCGCGCTCGGCGGCGACGGGCAGGTCACGCTCGGCGCGATCGTCGTCAAGTCGTCGGCCCGCAAGGTGCGCAAGCTCCACCGCGATCAAGTTCTGGCGGGCTTTGCCGGCGCGACCGCTGATGCCTTCACGTTGTTCGAGCGCTTCGAGGCCAAGCTCGAAAAGCACCAGGGCCACTTGGTGCGCGCGGCGATCGAGCTGACCAAAGACTGGCGCACCGACCGCGTGCTGCGCCGGTTGGAGGCCATGCTCGCCGTCGCCGACCGGGAGGCCTCGCTGATCATCACCGGCAACGGCGACGTGCTCGAACCCGAGCACGGCATCGTCTCGATCGGCTCGGGCGGCGCCTACGCGCACGCCGCCGCGCGCGGCCTGTTGTCGAACACCGAACTGTCGGCGAAAGACGTGGTGAAGAAGTCGCTCGAGATCGCGGGCGAGCTCTGCATCTACACGAACCAGAACCACATCATCGAGACGCTGGACTGAGCCATGTCGACCAAATCCAGCATGACGCCTCAAGAAATCGTCTCCGAACTCGACCGCCACATCGTCGGCCAGCACAGCGCCAAACGCGCGGTCGCGATCGCGCTGCGCAACCGCTGGCGACGCCAGCAAGTGGCCGAGCCGATGCGCGCCGAGATCACGCCGAAGAACATCCTGATGATCGGGCCGACCGGCGTCGGCAAGACCGAGATCGCGCGCCGACTGGCCAAGCTCGCCGACGCGCCGTTCATCAAGGTCGAGGCGACCAAGTTCACCGAGGTCGGCTATGTGGGCAAAGATGTCGATTCGATCATCCGCGACCTGGTCGACATGGCCGTCAAGCAGGAGCGCGAGAACGCGATGCGCCAGCACCGCGCGCGTGCCGAAGACGCCGCCGAAGACCGCATGCTCGACATCCTCGTGCCACCGGCGCGGGGTTCCGGCAGTTCCAGCAACGAGCTCGGCCTGACCGCTTCGGTGCCCAAGACCGAGCCCGAGCGCGAGCCGGAAAGCACCACGCGCCAGGTGATGCGCAAGCGCCTGCGCGAAGGCGCGTTGGCCGACAAGGAGATCGAACTCGAGGTCGCCGACGCGAAGCAGTCGCTCGAAATCATGGGTCCGGCGGGCATGGAAGAAATGACCGAGCAGCTCAGGGGCCTGTTCGCGAACGCTGGCGGCAGCAAGCGCAAAGTGCGCAAGCTGCGCATCGCCGACGCGCACAAGCTGCTGATCGAGGAAGAAGCCGCCAAGCTGGTCAACGACGACGAGGTCAAGACGGCAGCGCTCGCGAACGCCGAACAAAACGGCATCGTCTTCATCGACGAGATCGACAAGGTCACCTCGCGCTCGGATTCGGGCAGCGCCGAGGTCTCGCGCCAAGGCGTGCAGCGCGACCTGCTGCCGCTCGTCGAAGGCACGACCGTGAACACCAAGTACGGCATGGTCAAGACCGACCACATCCTGTTCATCGCCTCGGGCGCGTTCCACCTGAGCAAGCCGAGCGACCTGATCCCGGAACTGCAGGGGCGCTTTCCGATCCGCGTCGAACTCGGCCCGCTGAGCGTCGATGATTTCGAGGCGATCCTGACGCAGACGCACGCCAGCCTCGTCAAGCAATACACGCTGCTGCTCGCGACCGAGGGCGTGACGCTCGAGCTGCAGCCCGAAGCGATCCGGCGCATCGCGCAGATCGCGTTCGACGTGAACGAACGCACCGAGAACATCGGCGCGCGGCGGCTGTCGACCGTGATGGAGCGGCTGCTCGACGAAGTGAGCTTCGACGCGCCGAACCGCGATGGCCAGACGGTGCGGGTCGATGCCGCCGAGGTCAACGACAAGCTCGCCGAGCTGGCGAAGAACGAAGACTTGTCGCGCTACATCCTCTGAGGGTCAGGCAAGAAGACAAGCCTCGCCCGCCCCGGGGTATCGCCGGTCAAAGCGCCAATCGGTGCGACTGCATCTGCAGCAGCCCCTCGAAGATCAGCGTGTCGACCGTCTCGAACGGCAGGTCGGTGATCGGCGCGAGCTTGACGGCGGCGCCGCCGGTCATGATCAGCAGCGGCGGCTGGCCGGTTCGCGCGAGCAAGCGGCGGTGCATGCGTTCGACCGCACCAGCGATCCCATCGGAGCCGCCGCTCATCAGCGCATCGCTGGTGTTGGTCGGAAAATCGACGGCCTCGCCGGTCGGCGCCTTGAGGCCCGCGGTGCCCATCTCCAATGCACGCAGCATCAGGCCGAAACCGGGCAGGATCAGCCCGCCGAGAAAGCAGCCGCTCGCATCGAGCGCGTCGACCGTCACCGCCGTGCCGACCATCACGACCAGCGCCGGCCGCGCCGGCCCCAATGCCAGCACGCGGTGGCGCGCGGCGATCAACGCGACCCAGCGGTCGACGCCCAGGCGGCTCGGGTGGTCGTAGCCGTTGGTCACGCCGCAGGCCGAGGCGCCCGAGGCGACCCAACGCGGCTCGACGTCCCAGATCTCCAACTGCTCTTCGACGCGGCGCTTCACGCCCTCGCCCGCCACCACGCAGCCCAGCACGCTGCCGGGTGCCGGCAGCGCCTGCCATTGGTCGTCGGCCAGCTTGCCGATCGTCTCCAGGAACACGGCGCCTTGGTTCAGCAGCGCGGCACCGGGTTGCGGCGAGGCGTACTGCGCCCACTTCAACCGGGTGTTGCCGATGTCGATCGCGAGAAAGGTCATGGCCGCGATTGTGGGTCAGTCGGGTCAGTCGGGTCAGTGGGTCAGGCCGGGGCCAGCGAGGAGTCGACGGTGCTTCCGAGCAGACGTCGCACGCGGCGCATGGTCTGGCCCGCGGCCAGCGCGCGCTGCGGCTTGGTGATGCGGGCCTCGACTTCGTCGAGCAGGCCGACGAGCTCGGCGCGAGTGCGTGCGCGGCGCAGCCGCAGCAAGGTGAGCGAGCCGGCGAGCGGCGCCTCGGCGCGCACCGCGCGCAGCAGGATCAGCCGGGCCTCGGCGACAGCCGGGTCGATGGCGCCGAGCGCGCCCGTGTCGGACGGCAGCCAGGAGTCGGACACCGGCAAATCGCCCAGCGTCGAGTCGGTCGACACCGAGGGGTACAGCGTGCGCGAAGGCGGCAGGACTGAATCCTGCATCGCGCTGACGCTGTCGGGCCCGGGCAGCGGCAGGTCGACATGCAAGGTCTCGGAGGGCGGCAGCGGGGTGTCGATCAGCACCGAGAAAGTCGGCTCGGGCAGCATGATGAGGCCCATCGCCATCAATTCGTCGAAGCAGCTTTCTGGCACGCCGGCTTGCAGCGCCATGCTGCGCACCTCGATCGCGCTGCGCTTGCCATCGACAAGAAACAGCACCGTTCGGTGACGCTGGCTGACGCGGCGCGCGCGCGTGGCGAGTTCGGCCTGGCCATCGGGGGTCTTGATCGGAATCGTGCCTGCGACCACGCGAATCTCCTGTTTTTGCGACCCGTGCCGGGGCGTTGACGGCCCAGTTGAACGCCCCCACAGCGGCGTTCCGACGCCGCGGATTGTGCCGCCAAACCATGCGGCCCGCGAGGTCTTGCGTTACGCCGTCAGCGGTGCAATGTCACGCTGCGCCGGCCGCGGTGGCCGGGCGGCAGGCTGGCTCAGGCGAAGGTGGCGAGCAACGCGGTCGTGTCGCGCGCGGCCGGCTTGCCGCCCGCCGCAATCGGGGCGAGCAGCGCGCGCAACGCGCCGCCGTCGAGGCCCGGGTGCTCGGCGCAGGCGCGCGCCAGCATCTCGGCGGCCAGCACGCCGAGCTGCGCGGTCGACGCCCGAATGCGCTCGCGGAACTGCGCGTCGTCGAGCGTGTCGTTGAGGCTGCGGTTGAGTTCGGCGAACCACGGCAACGAGGCCTGGTCGAGCATCACGGCCGGGTTCTTCTTCTCGCTGAAGGTCGACCATGTGCGCAGGAAGGTCTGCACCGCGAGGTTGAGTTTCTGGCAATGCGCGAGTTCGTCGCGCAGCGCGCTCAGGGCGCCCAAATCGGTGAGCCGGTTCTGGAAGAAGAACTGCGCGAGCACGCCCCAGTAGTAGGTGTAGTCCCAGATCACCTTGACCGGCAGCACTTCAGGGTCGCCGAAGATCGGGTACTGGTCGGTGTAGAGCGCGAGCGTGCTCTCGTAGAACGACTGGTAGATCTGGTCGTAGAGTCGCGCGTGCGCGCCGAGCGGGCGGCCGGCGCGGTCGATCGCGATCAGGTCGGTGATGTAGGTGTTGCCGATCGCGATGAAGTCGCTGCCGGGCGAATAGAACGGGTCGAGGAACAGCCCGGCCTCGCCGGTGAGCGCCCAACGGTTCGCCGAGAACACTTGCTTGCAGCCGTAGGAAAACTTGCGGAAAAACGCGAAGTCTTGCAGCAGGTGGCGCTTGCCGTCGAGCGCGTCGAACAGGCGCGGCTGGTATTGCGCGAACCAGTCCATCGACTTCTCGAAGGTGTTCATCGTCTCCAGCGGGTGGATGCGCGGGTCGGCGACGATGCCCACCGAATGCGAGCCCGAAGCCAGCGGGATCAGCCAGGCCCAGTAACCGGCGCCGACCAGGTGATTCGTCGACAGCCAGCGCGCCTGCGGGTCGCAGCGCTCGCGCCACGCGGCGTTGTCGCTCCACTGGTCGACATCGATGCGGTCCTTGATGCGGAACCAGACCGCGTGCGCGTGGTGCGCGTTGTCTTGCTCGAGCCCGAGCTTGCGCTTGATCAGCGCGGCGCGACCGCAGGCGTCGACGACCCAGCGCGCGCTGACCCGATGCAATGCGCCGGCGACTTCATAGCTCAGGCGGTGCGGTGCAGTGCCCTCCGACAAATCGATGCCGCGAACGATCGCGCTGTCGACGAAGTGGATGCCGCGCCGCTGCGCTTCGAGGCCGAGAAAATTCTCGAAGATGCCACGGTCGATCTGGTAGCTCGGCACCGAGAGAAAGCGGCTCGCGCCGATCTCGGTGACCTGGTCGATGTCGCGCCGGCCTTCGGAAAAGAAAAAGCGAAATCCGAACTTGCGCAGCTGTGCGTCGTCGAGGTGACCTTGCAGCCCCAACACTTTGCTGAAGTAGTGCGCGCCGATCTCGACCGACGACTCGCCCACCTTGTGCGCCGCCTCGGGCACCGGGTGCGGGCGGCGCTCGAGCACCAGCACGTCGATGTCGGCAAACCGCTGCTTGAGCTGCAGCGCGAGCGTCAAGCCGGCGAGGCCGCCGCCCATGATGACGACATCGTGGTGGGGGGTTGGTCGGTTCATGCCTCGAAGTATGCCGGCTGCGCCGCGGCGGTGGAAGGCGGTTGCCGGTGCGCGCCCGGGAACTGCAGTCGCACACGCAACGCCAGGGCGGCCGAGAGCGGCATCGACATGACGCCGGCGTCGCAGCGCGCCAACGCCTCGAACAACGGCAAGGCGTCGCTGATCGCGTTTGTCGCCAGCGGCAGCGCGGCTTCGGAGCGCAGCGGGATGCGCGCGGCGGCGCCACCCGCCAGCGACCAGTCGAGCGCCGCCAGCGTGTGCGCGCTGCGCTGCGGCGCGATCACGAGCGCGGCGGCGAGCAGACCGCGGCTGTCGTTGGTCGACGCGAGTGCGCCAGGCGCCTCGATGTCGTAGCCCACCAGCAGCACCGGCCGGTCGTCGGCCGTGCATTGGGTCAACGCCTCGAGCAGACCGGCCGCGAAGCTGCACTCGAACGCGCTGACCGCCGTGCTGGCCTGCAGGCAGCCGGTGCCGATGCCCCAATAGCCCGACGCGGCGTTGTGCACCGAGTTGTGAAACTTCGTCGGCGAGATCAACGTCGGCGTGCCGACCAGCATGCTGCAGAGGTAGTCGGTGACCGCCAGATCGCCGTGGGCCGAGGTGAACACGCTGAGCAACTCGTCGGTGCGCCGGCCCGACTGCGCGACCGCGCGGGTGGCGACTTCGAGTGCGAGCGCGACCGTGTCGGGCGCACGGCGACGCTCGGCGGCGGGCAGCAGTTCAGGCGACGGGCGGCGCGCGGGCGGGTCGGTGCCCACACTCTCGCCGCGGAAAGCCGCACGGGCGAGTTCCCAGCAAGGCAGCGTGGGAGCCCACAGCGCAATGCCCTCGATGAACACGGTCGGAGGGCTCATCTCGGGCCCAGCGCTGGGCCGCCCCAAGCAGGGCCCGCGCCCCCTTGGGGGGCAGTGAATGCAGTGAGCGTGGGGGTCGTCATGTCGCCGCGCGCAAAGACCAGCACGCAGTTGGAGCCACCGAAACCGAACGAATTGCTGAGCGCCACGCGCACCTCGGCCTGCGCCGGTTGCAGGCGCACCTGCGGGCCGCAGGCCGCGTCGAGCGCTTCGCTGTTGACGGTGCCCGGCATCAGCCCGGTCTCGATCGCGAGCAGGCTGAACGCGGCCTCGACGATGCCGGCGCTGCCCAGCGTGTGGCCGGTGAACCCTTTGGTCGAACTCGCGTGCACGCGCGGCCCGAAGCGGCGTGCGACCAGGGCGGCCTCGACCTCGTCGTTCTTCAGGCTCGCGGTGCCGTGCAGGTTGATGTGGTCGACGGCGTCGGCGTCGATGCCCGCGCGGGCCAGCGCATCGGCCAGCGCGCGCTCGGCACCCAGCCCTTCGGGGTGCGGCGTCGACATGTGGTGCGCGTCGCTCGATTCGCCGTGGCCGATCAGTTGCAGACCGTCGCGCTCGCCCCGTTCGGTGCGCTCGAGCAACGCGAACCCCGCCGCCTCACCGAGGTTGATGCCGCGCCGGTGCACGTCGAACGGCCGGCACGGTTCGGGCGAGACCAGTTGCAGCGCGTTGAAACCGAACAGCGTGCTGCCACACAGGCTGTCGGCGCCGCCGACGACGGCCGCGTCGATCAGGTTCAACCGCAGCATGCGTTCGGCCACCGCGAACACCTTGGCACTCGACGAGCAGGCCGTCGAGACGGTCAGGCACGGGCCTTCGAGCCCGAGCGCGTCTTGCACGAAGTTGGCGAGCGAATGCGGCGTGTGCAGGCTCACGCTGCGCAGCACGGGCGGAAAGCGCCCATCGGCATCGAGCACGCGGTAGGCGTCTTCGGTGGCGGCGATGCTGGAGGTCGAGGTGCCGACGATCACCGCGACGCGCGCCGCGCCGAAGCGGCGCCGCGCATCGGCCGCCGCGTCGAGGAAACCGTCGGCGTTCAGGCCGAGCCAGGCGAGGCGGTTGTTGCGGCAGTCCCAGCGGGCGAGCGAGGCGGGCAACGGAGTTTCGAGACCGTCGACGCGGCCGATCCAGGTCGTGAGCGGCTCGGGCCCGAAGTCGTTCGGCCGCAAACCGCTGCGCGATTCGGCCACTGCCGACAACATCGGCTTCTTGCCCACGCCGACGGCCGAAGTCGCCGTGAAGGCGGCGATCGAAATGGGGCGGATGGGCTGGGGCACGGCAGTGGCTGGCAACATGGCCGAAAAGTCTATCGGAACGTTCGCCGGCCCGCGAGTGCTGCGTCTGGCGTGGGGTTTGTCTCGCACCGGGCCGGTGCCTCGTGGCGATACACTGTTTGTTTGACGTATACGTCAATCGACGACCCAGGAGACCGCGTGGCGAAGAAGACACCCCCGTTGGCGGACTACCAGTTCGCCGCCGCGCTGAAAGAAGGCGGCGCCAAGAAGTTCGATCTGACACGGTTCGACCCTGCCGACAAATCCTTCGGCAGCGGCGACAAGGCCCGCGACAGGTTGGCCACCGCCGCGCTCGCGACCGAGCTCGACGCGCTGCAGAACCTGTTCTACGCCGACAAGCGCTTCAAGCTGCTGGTGGTGCTGCAGGGCACCGACACCAGCGGCAAGGACGGCACGATCCG
>JANMWQ010000059.1:0-8648 GCA_031394085.1 Rhizobacter sp.
AAAGACATCGTCATCCGCACCGGCATCAAGCCCGGTGAGGGTCTGTACTTCGACGACCAGTCCCGGGTGCTGGTAACCGCACCGCGCTTCGTGCGCGCGTTCGAGCTGGCGCGCCGGGTGCGGCAGGGCAAGCTCGACGCCCGGGTCGGCGCCTGGTCCAACGAATGGTCCGAAGGCTTCAAGCGCGGCACGATCGCGACCCAGTTGACCGGCGCCTGGCTCGCTGGCCACCTCAACAATTGGCTCGCCCCGAACACCAAGGGCCAGTGGCGCGCCGCGCAGCTGCCCGAAGGTGCTTTCGCGGGCTACGGCGGCACCTTCCTCGCCATTCCCCGCAGCGCACCGAGCGAGCACAAGCAACTGGCCTGGGAATTGATCCAGCTGTTGACGCTGAGCCGCGAGATGCAGCTCAGCGCGTTCAAGTCGCAGGATGCTTTTCCGGCGCTGCTCGAAACCTACGACGACCCGTTCTTCGAGCAGCCGATCGCGTTCCTCGGCGGCCAGAGCGCACGGGTCGGCTGGCGCGCTGCCGCCCAGCGGATTGCTGCGGTCGGCGTGCACAAGCAAGACGCTTTCGCCGACGAAGTCATCAACACCGAACTCGACAAGGTGCTCGACCGCGGCAAGGACATCGGCGCGGCGCTCGCCGATGCCGAGCGGTCGCTCAAGCAACGTGCGTTTCGCTGAGGCACGACACCCAACCCATGAAACTGCCCGCCTCCCTGCAGCTCTCGCCCACGCTGGCGCCGTATGTTTTTCTGAGCCCGTTCCTGATCCTGTTCGCGGTGTTCGGAATCTTTCCGCTCTTGTTCTCGCTGTACCTCGCCTTTCAGTCGTGGGAGCCGACCAGCGGCCTGCAAGCGATGGAGTTCGTCGGTCTGGGCAACTTCGCCTTCGCGCTGCAGGACGAGTGGTTCTGGAAGTCGCTGAAGAACACCGTCTGGCTGGCCGTGGCCTCGGGCGTGCCGCAGCACCTGGTGGCGATCCCGTTGGCGGTCTTCATGCACACGTCGTTCAAGCGGCTGCGCAATGGCGTCGTCGGCGCGTACTTCATGCCGTACATCACCTCGACGGTGGCGATCGCGATTCTGTTCAGCTCGCTGCTCTCGACCGACTACGGCCTGATCAACGTCGGCATCAAGGTGCTGGGCCAGGTGCCGGGTCTCGCGTGGTTCATGCCGGCGAATCCGGTCGACTGGCTCAACGACCCCGACAACATCAAGCCCGCCATCGCGATGATCGTGTTTTGGCGCTATGTGGGCTTCAACGTGGTGCTGTACCTGGCGGCGCTGCAAACGATCCCGGCCGACATCTACGAAGCCGCGACGATGGACGGTGCGGGCCGCCTGCAGCAGTTCTTCTACATTACCCTGCCGAGCCTGAAGCCGATGATCTTCTTCGGCGTCACGCTGTCGGTCATCGGTGGGCTGCAACTGTTCGAGGAGCCATTCATCCTGACCGGCGGCCGCGGCGGCACCGATCAGTCGGGCATGACGACCGCGATCTACCTCTACCGCATGGCCTTCGACTTCAACGACTTCGGCGCCGCCAGCGCGATGTCGTGGCTGCTGTTCATCCTGGTGGCGGCGCTGACCTGGGTCACCCACCGGGCGTTCCGCCCCCGGGGGCCGTCCGCGTGAACGGCCATCGACTCGCCCCGTGGGCCGCCTATTGCGTCGTCGGCATCGGTGCGCTGATCATGCTGGCGCCGTTTTATTTCATGTTCGTGTTCGCCACGCATTCGCGCACCGAGATCTTCAGCCTGCCGCCGCCGATGTTCTTCGGCGACGACTTCTTCAACAACCTGAGGATCCTCACCGAGCGCATGCCGTTCTGGCGCAACCTGGGCTGGAGCCTGTACGTGGCGCTGGCCTCGACCGTGCTGACCCTGCTGTTCTGTTCGATGGGCGGCTACGCCTTCGCGCTGTTCGACTTCAAGTTCAAGAACGCGCTGTTCGGGTTGGTGATGGCCACCATGCTGCTGCCCTCGTTCATGAACATGATCCCGACCTTCATGATCATGGACGCCCTCGGCTGGATCGACCAGCCCAGGGCCCTCTACATCCCCGGTGCGGCGAGCGCCTTCGGCATCTTCCTGATGCGCCAGTTCGTGACCTCGTCGATCCCGAAAGACCTCATCGAAGCGGCACGCATGGACGGCTGCAGCGAGCTCGGCATCTACGCGCGCATCGTGCTGCCGCTGCTCAAGCCGGCACTCGGCACGCTCGGGCTGATCACCTTCATCGCCTCGTGGAACAACTTCATCGGCCCGCTGATCGTGATGCGCAGCCCCGACATGTACACGCTGCCGCTGGCGCTGCGCAGCCTGCAAAGCCCCGTCAACACCGAGTGGGGCGCACTGATGACCGGCTCGGCCATCGCCACGCTGCCGCTCGTGGTTCTGTTCGTACTTTCCTCGCGCCAACTGATCTCCGGCCTGACGGCCGGTGCGGTCAAGTGAGCCCGTTCTCGATATCCGATCCATCATCCCCATGACCACATTGCCATCCGCCGAGTCGACCAACCAGTTCCCGCCGGGTTTTGTGTGGGGCGTGGCAACGAGTGCGTTCCAGATCGAAGGCGCTCCGACCGCGGATGGCAAAGGGCTCTCGATCTGGGACCAGTTCTGCCGCATTCCAGGCGCCATCGCCGACGCCAGCAACGGCAACATCGCGTGCGAGCACCACCAGCGCTGGGAGGCCGACCTCGATCTGATTGCCAGCCTCGGGGTCGACGCCTACCGCTTCTCGGTCTCGTGGCCGCGTGTCAGGCCCGGCGGCAGCGGCGCCTGGAACGAAAAGGGCCTGGACTTCTACGACCGGGTGATCGATCGCCTGCTCGAACGCGGCATCAAGCCGTACCTCACGCTCAACCACTGGGACCGGCCCGCCGAGCTGCAGGCGGTCGGCGGTTGGGCGAACCGTGACACGGTGCACCGCTTCGTCGAGTACGCGGCCGGCATCGCGCGGCGCGTCGGTGACCGCGTCGCCTCGATTTCCACGCACAACGAACCGTGGGTCATGTCGATGCTGGGGCACGAGACCGGCATCTTCGCCCCGGGCATCACAGACCGCGCGGTGGCGATGCAGGTGTCGCACCACTTGCTGCTCAGCCACGGCCTGGCGCTCCGCGCCCTTCGGGCTCAGGGCTGTGCTGCCGAACTCGGGATCGTGCTCAACGTCTCGGCGATTCAGCCGGCCACCGACTCGCCGGGTGACGCCGAAAAGGCGCAACTGGAAGACGGGCGCCTGGTGCGCTGGTACATGGACCCGCTGTTCAAGGGCGCCTACCCGCAAGACGTGCTCGACTTTCTGGGCGACGACCAGCCGCGTACCGAACTGGGCGACCTGCAGGCCATCGCCGCGCCGATGGACTTTCTCGGCATCAACTACTACTCGCGTTCGGTGGTCAGTGCCGGCGAGGATTGGAAAGTGAACGACAGCGGCTACGGCGTCACCGACATGGGCTGGGAGATCTACCCGCGCGGCCTGACCGACGTGCTGCTGCGCCTGCAGCACGACTACCCGGTACCGCCGCTGTACGTGACCGAAAACGGTGGCGCCTTCAAGGACAAGGTGGTCGATGGGTGCATCAACGACAGCGAGCGCACCGACTACATCGCCCGCCACATCGACGCCGTGGCCGACGCCATCCGCCAGGGTGTGCGCATGAAGGGCTACATGGTCTGGAGCCTGCTCGACAACTTCGAGTGGGCTTCGGGTTACGAGAAGCGCTTCGGCATCGTGCATGTCGACTACGAGAGCCAACGCCGCACGCCCAAAGGCAGTGCGCTGTGGTACGCCGACTTCCTGCGGCGCCAGAAGGCCCTGCAGGCGCAGCGCGGGGCCGAAGCGACCGCCCTCACGTCGGGAGCCTAGGATGGGGCAGGTCTCACTGCGGGGCGTGCACAAGAGCTACGGCAAGGTCGAGGTCATCAAGGGCATCGACCTCGAAGTGGGCGACGGCGAGTTCATCGTGTTCGTCGGTCCCTCGGGCTGCGGCAAATCGACCGTGCTGCGCATGATCGCCGGCTTGGAGTCCATCACCGGCGGCGATGTGCTGATCGACGGCACACGTGCCAACACGCTGCGCCCGGCGGATCGCGGCGCGGCGATGGTGTTCCAGAGCTACGCGCTGTACCCGCACATGACGGTGGCCGAGAACATGGGCTTCGCGCTGAAGATGGCCGGCGTGGCCCGGGCCGAACGCGAGGCCCAGGTCGGCCGCGCCGCCGAGATCCTGCGCATCACCGAGCTGCTCGGCCGCTTCCCCAAAGAGTTGTCGGGCGGCCAGCGCCAGCGCGTGGCGATCGGCCGCGCGATCGTGCGCAAGCCCAAGGTCTTTTTGTTCGACGAGCCGCTGTCCAACCTCGATGCGGCATTGCGCGTGAACATGCGCATCGAGCTGTCGCGGCTGCACAAGGCGCTGGCCACGACGATGATCTACGTCACGCACGATCAGGTCGAGGCGATGACGCTCGGTGACCGCATCGCCGTGTTCAACAAGGGCATCGTCGAACAGATCGGCGCGCCGTTGGCGCTGTACAACCGGCCGGCCAACGAGTTCGTCGCCGGCTTCATCGGCGCGCCGCGCATCAACCTGATCCCGCGGCCGTCCGCCGGCACCGCAGCCGCGCCGCACGCGGCCCTGTGGAACGCGCTGACGGCCCAGGCGCCAGCCGGCGTGCAGCGCATGGGCCTGCGCCCGGAGCACCTGCACCTCGCGCCGGCCGGCCAGGGCATCGCCGCCACGGTGGCACTGGCCGAGCACCTCGGAGACTCGTCGATCATCCATCTGAAAGTCGACGGCATCGCCGAGCTGCTGACCGCCAAGGTCGGCACCGAGAGCAGCCAGATCGATGCCGGTCAGACCGTCGGTCTGGCACCCGACGCCGTGTGGGCGCTGGCCTTCGGCGCCGACGGTCGATTGCTGCCGTAGCGCCGAGACCGCAGTGGCGACCTCACTCGAAGCCGATGGCTTCCACCTCGGCGGGTTCAACGAAGCGCGGCCGTTCTCCAGTTTCCTGCCCGGCATCGCGGGTGAATACGGCAAGCCGATGTGGGTGTTCTACGCCAACCGGGGGCAGTGCATCTCGAGCTTCGGCGTGCGGGGTCGCGATGGCGCGATGCTCGAGTTCCACCCCGCCAACAAGGCCTATGCGCTGACCCCGCTGCTCGGCTTTCGCACTTTCTTCAGGTTCGCCGGGCACGCTGGTCCGACACTTCACGAGCCGTTCCTCGCCGCGCATGCCACCGGCGTGACGCAGCGCCTGTGCGTGCGCGCCGAGGAGCTCGAGATCGAGGAGTCGCACCCGGCACTCGGGCTGCGCATGCGGGTCGTGTACTTCACGCTGCCGGGCGAAAGCCTGCCCGTGCTGGTGCGCCAGGTCAGCGTGGAAAACATCGGGTCGCAGGCGCTGCGCGCCGACGTGCTCGACGGCCTGCCGCAGATCGTGCCTTACGGCCTCGAAGAGAAGCTGCTCAAGCAGCTGTCGCGCACGATGGAAGCCTTCGCTGAAGTGCGCCATGCCGACGAAGCGCTGCCCTTTTTCAAACTCAAGGTCGAGCCCTCCGACAAGCCCGAAGTGCAGTGGATCGACGGCGGCTTCTTCGCCTTCACGTTGCACGACGGCCAATGCGTTCCGGTGCTGGCCGACCCCGACCTCGTCTTCGGCTCGGACACCAGCCTGCGCACGCCACTGCCCTTCGCGCGTGGCGACCCCCTCGATCCACGCTCTGGTCGCAGCGAAACGTTGACCGGCTGCGCCTTCGCCAGCCTGTCGGTGTCGCTGGCGCCCGGCGCCTCGACGGGCTGGACCTCGTACTTCGGCCAGTCACCCGACTGGGGGGCCGCACGCCGCTTCAGACAACGTGTGGCGCAGGACGCGTCGTACATCAGCCGCAAGCGCCGCGAAAACACCGCGCTCATCGCGACCTTGAGCGCCCGCTTCGCATTGATCGCCGGCCCCTCGCAGCTCGACCCGTACACGCGCCAGGCCTTTCTCGACAACACGCTGCGCGGCGGGCAGCCGGTGGTGATCACCGGCCCGCGCGGGCCGCGCGTGTTCCACACCTTCACGCGCAAGCATGGCGACATGGAGCGCGACTACAACGCGTTCGAGCTCGCCCCCACTTACTGGTCGCAAGGCAACGCCAACTTCCGCGACGTGAACCAGAACCGCCGCTCCGAGAACTTCATCTTCCCGGAGATCGACACCTCGAACATCGAGACCTTCTTCAACCTGATCCAGCTCGACGGCAACAACCCGCTCGTGATCCTGGCCGAGAAGTTTCGCGTCCCGCCCGACCAGCGGGCGCTGCTGTGGCACGACTGGCCCACCGGCAACACGCCCGCGTGGCAGGCCTTTCTCGCACAGCCCTTCAGCCCGGGGCAGTTGCTGGAGGCGCTGATCGCGGACGGCGGCACGCCGCAGGCCGCACGGCCGGCATTCGACCGCATCCTCGGCCGAGCCGACAAGATCCAGAACGCCGCGCACGGCGAGGGCTACTGGGTCGACCACTGGATCTACAACCTCGACCTGATCGACAGCTACGCCGCGCTGTACCCCGATCGGCTGCGCGCGTTGCTGGTAGCGCGCGCCGAGTTCAGCTACTTCGACAACGACCACATCGTGCAGCCGCGCGACAACAAGTACGTGCTTCGCCTGGACGGCTCGGTGCGCCAACTGCACGCCGTGGTCAGAGACGCCGACAAGACCCGTCTGATCGCGCAGCGAACCGACGACCCGCAGGCGATGCGCGCCGCACACGGTGAGGGCCCGATCTACCGCACCACGCTGCTGGCCAAGACCCTGAACCTGCTGGCGATCAAGGCCTCGCTGTTCGACCCCGGCGGCATTGGCCTGGAGATGGAAGCCGAGAAGCCGGGCTGGTGCGACGCGCTCAACGGTCTGCCGAGCCTCGTCGGCTCCTCGACGCACGAGGCCTTCGCGTTGCAGCGTTGGGTGGTCTTCGCCCGGCGCGCGGTGAACGACCACCTGAGCCCGGCGGGAGCCTTGTCGGTGGCGATCGAAATCGTGGCGCTGGTGCGCTCGGTGACCGAAATCCTGCAGCAAGTCGACCCGCGGGATTTCTTCTCCACCTGGGACCAGTTGGCCACTTGCCGCGAGTCGTTTCGGGCGGAAACACGCCTCGGCATCGCGGGCCACGAGGTGCTGCTGAGCGGCGCCGACATCCTGCAATTTCTCAGTGCCGTCGACCGCGTGCTCACGCGTGGCCTGGCGCGGGCGGTCGATGGCAGCGGCTTGCCGATCAGCTACTACACGCACGAGGTCGTCGCATTCGACCGGCTCGCCGATGCGGCCGCGTCGCCGCCCGTCGCAGGCAACCCTGCCGCCGCCGTGCACGTGCGCGCCCGCCAGTTCGTTCAGAAACCTGTCAGTGCCTTCCTGGAAGCCTCGGTGCACGCGCTGCGATCCTGCGGCACCCCCGAAAAGGCACGGGCGATTTATCGCGCGGTGCGCGCGTCGCCGCTGTACGACGCCGAACTCGGGATGTACCGGGTCAACGTTGCGCTCGACAACGAAAGCTTCGAGATCGGCCGCAGCAAGACCTTCTCGCCGGGCTGGCTCGAGAACGAATCCATCTTCCTGCACATGCACTACAAGTTCATGCTGGAGACCCTGCGCAGCGGCCTGGCCCCCGAGTTCTACGACGACCTGCGGCGCGGCCTCGTCGCGTTCCACGACCCCGAGGTCTACGGGCGTTCACCGCTGGAAAACTCGTCGTTCATCGCCAGCAGCCGCTTCGCCGATCCCAAGGTGCATGGCGTCGGCTTCGTCGCGCGGCTCAGCGGCGCGACCGCCGAGTGGATCAGCATGGTGCTGCACATGGGGCTGGGCGCCACGCCGTTTCGCGTGGTCGACGCTGCGCTCCGCTTCGAGCCGTGCCCGACGCTGGCCGATTGGTTGTTCACCACGCAGCCATCAGGCGGCTTCGGCGCCGGCTGCTTCGGCTTCAAGCTGTTCGGGCAGACCTGGGTGGTCTACGACAACCCGGCCGGCCGGTCCACCTTCGGTGCCGACGCCGTCGCGCCGGTGGCATTCGAGCTCCGTTACGCCGATGGCCGACGACTGGCGCACGCAGGCCGCTGGCTGCCCGAAGCGCTGGCGCTCGACCTGCGGGAGAGCAGGCTGGACAGTTTGTTGATTCGACTGAACTGAGCCCGCCCACAGGTCGCAAGACCCTCGACGCCATGCATGGTTTGACCCGCGGACGATGCTGAAGACCGGGAGCGTCGTCCTCCAGAAGAAGACCTCGAGTGGGTTGGCCTGTGCGCCGAATTCCCATCGCTCTCATGGCTCGCCAAGAAATCGTCCGACGCATTGGCCGGCATCGAGAAGGTCGTCGAGGATGTCGTGGCAGACATGACCGCGTCCGGTGAAGCGCTCCCCGAAGCCATCGCCGACCGCAAATACAGCGGCGAGTTCAAAGTTCGCATACCGCCGTCTCAGCACCGCCGGCTGGTTCTGGAAGCGGCGAAAGAAGGCGTCAGCCTCAACCGGCTGGTCAGCGCACGCCTCGCCGCCTAGGAGCGCGCCGGTTCTTCGTGGCGATTGCGACGCTCGGACACTAAGGTCGACACTGGCCACATCGGTTGGCAACGCGATCACCTTGGCCAAAAGGGCG
>JANMWQ010000102.1:0-8301 GCA_031394085.1 Rhizobacter sp.
CGACGTGACCTTGCGCGGCGCGGTCAGCATCGCGCGGCGTTTGCAAGACCCGCTCGCCGAACTCGTCAAGATCGACCCGAAGAGCATCGGCGTCGGCCAGTATCAGCACGACGTGAACCAGAGCGAGCTGATGAAGAGCCTGGGCACGGTGATCGAGGATTGCGTGAACTCGGTCGGCGTCGACCTGAACACCGCGTCGACGCCGTTGCTCTCGCGTGTGTCGGGCCTGAGCAGCACGGTCGCGGCGAGCATCGTGCGCTGGCGCGACGCGAACGGCGCGTTTCGCAGCCGCAAGCAGTTGCTGGGCGTAAGCGGGCTCGGCGCCAAGACCTTCGAGCAGGCCGCCGGTTTCCTGCGCATCCGCAATGGCGACAACGCGCTCGACCAGTCGGGCGTGCACCCCGAAACCTACCCGCTGGTCGAGCGCATGCTGGCCGCCGTCGACAAGCCCGCGGCCGAAGTGATGGGCCGCAGCGACGTGATCCGTGCGCTGATGGCGCAACACCCACCGGAGACCTTCGCCGACGAGAAATTCGGCGCGATCACGGTCAAAGACGTGCTGACCGAACTCGAGAAACCGGGCCGCGACCCGCGCCCCGACTTCAAGGTCGCGCGGCTCGCCGACGGCATCGAAGACATCAAGGACCTGGTCGTCGGCATGACGCTCGAAGGCACGATCAGCAACGTTGCGCAGTTCGGCGCGTTCGTCGACCTCGGCGTGCACCAGGACGGGCTGATTCACGTGAGCCAGCTCGCGAACAAGTTCGTCAACGACGCGCGCGAGGTCGTCAAGACCGGCGACATCGTCAAGGTGAAAGTGCTCGAAGTCGACCTCGCGCGCAAGCGAATTTCGCTGACGATGAAGCTCGATGCGAAGCCCGCTTCTCGCACCGACGGGGCCGGCGAGCGTGGCGCCAACGCGTACCGCGCGCCGGCGCGCGGCGAGTGCGCAGCGGCACCCGACCGAGCGGCCGCGGCACCGGCAGGCGCCTCGGCAATGGCCGACGCCTTCGCGCGCTTGCAAGCCAAGCGCTGAGCGCAGCGCGCGCGACGAGCGCAGCGTCGAAATCTTGTCAATGCTTTGCATCCAGCCGTGAAGGCGAGGCGTAAAGGGCTTCAGACGCAACGGGCTCTCGCCTGATGACGTCCAGAAGAGCCGACCGCGACCGGGCAAGCCCCGAGCGGTCGCCCCACGACTCCAAACAAAGGATGACGCCATGATTTCTTCCGCTCAAAACAGACCGGGTGCGGCCCGACTGCTGCCGCTGATCGCTGCGATCGGTGCCTTGTACGGCGCGACCTCGCTGCCCGCACAAGCCTCCAGCCACCGCGAAGCGCCGTTCATCACGACGGCCCCCAAAGTCGACGGCACCGACTTCTACATGTTCAACAGCTATGAGGGCGTGAGCGCGACCGGCACCGGCGGCAAGGCCGGCAACGTGACGATAATCGCCAACTACCTGCCGCTGCAAGATGCCTACGGCGGCCCGAACTATTTCTCGCTCGACCCGAACGCGCTGTACGAGATCCATGTCGACAACAACGGCGATGCCGCTGAAGACATCACGATCCAGTTCCGCTTCAAGAACACGCTCGCCAACTCGGGCAACGGCATTCAGTTGCCGATCGGCCCGGCCGGCAGCACCAAGATGGTGTCGATCCCGCTGCGCCAGGCCGGCCCCGTGACCGGCGTGGCCGCCGATCCGCTGAGCTACGCCGAAACCTACGAGATGTTCATCGTGCGTGGTGACCGCCGCACTGGCAAACGCGAGCAGATCAGCATCGCTGGCGGTGGCAACACTTTCACGAAGCCGATCGACTACATCGGCGAGAAGACGCTGGGCAACTCGGCGGCCTACGACATGTACGCGAACAAGTACATCTACCCGATCACGGTGCCGGGCTGCAGCGCGCCGGGCAGGGTGTTCGTCGGCCAGCGCAAGGAAGCTTTCTCGGTCAACCTGGGCGCGATCTTCGACTTGGTCAACGCACCTGCCGCGGTGATCACCGACGAAACCAAAGCATCGGCGCTCGGCAAGTTCGGCGAGCTCGAGTACAAGAACGTCACGTCGCTCGCCGTCGAGTTGCCGGCGTCGTGCCTGACGCAAGGCACCGAGAAGGTCATCGGCGCCTGGAGCACCGCGAGCCTGCCGCAAGGGCGCCTGCTCAACGGCGCGCCGAAGTCTGGATTGCAAGCATCGGAGAAGGCCGGTGGCGCCTGGACCCAGGTCTCGCGCCTGGGCATGCCGCTCGTCAATGAAGTCGTCATCGGCCTGAAGGACAAGGACAAGTTCAACGGTTCCAAGCCGAAGGACGACGCCACCAACTTCGCCGATTACGTCACCAACCCGACGCTTCCGGCGCTGCTGGAAATCCTGTTCGGCACCAAGGCGCCGACGAACTTCCCGCGCACCGACCTGCTGACCGCGTTCCTGACCGGCTTGCCGACCGTGAATCGCCCGAGCAACGTGACCGATCTTTCCAACAAACCCACGGCCCCGTTGTCGGAAATGCTGCGCTTGAACACTGGCATCGCAGCACAGCCGATCACCTCGCAAAACGCCCTGGGCGTCGCGGGTGGCGATGCAGCGGGCTTCCCGAACGGGCGCCGGTTGGGTGACGACGTGGTCGACGTTTCGTTGCGCGTCGCGATGGGTGCGTTGTGCTCGCTCACAGGCACGGCCGATGCACTCAAAGTCGGCTGCAAGCCGGCCGATGCACCGGCGGGCACGATCCCGTTCGTCGATGGCGTGCGCGCCAACGCGACCGACTTCAAGGCCACGTTCCCCTACCTGAACACGCCGTTGCCGGGTGCGAAGAACTTCTAAAGGAACGACCATGATCAAGAAGAGCCTTCTGGCCGTGTGTTGCTCGACCGTTCTGCTCGCCGCTTGCGGCGGCGGTGACGACGATGCGCCTGCGGTCACGTCCCAGGTGCCGGCAGAAGCCAGCACCAGCATCTCGGGCTTCATCGGTTACCTGCAGGCCCTCGTGGTCTCGTCGGCCGACACGCTGGAGCCGGTGGATGTGAGTTCGGTGACGCCACCGAGCGACGACACGTCGTCGCCGGCGCAGGTCGACTAAAAGCGACCCGGGTGGCGGGCACAATGCCCGTCACCCGATCGGAGTGCCGAATGCGAAGCTACAGACGGATGACGGCGTGGATCCTCGCGGCTCTCGCCGTCATCGCCCATTTGGCGGCAACGGCCGCACCGATCAGTCCGACCCGCGACGATGAAGTCGTCGAGGTCCTGCCCCCGGTTGTGGGTGGGCGCGCCGAGGCGCGGCGCTTGCGTCAGCAACTCGCGCAACAACCCCGCGATTCCGCGCTCGCACTCGAGGTCGCGAAGCGCTACCTCGACCAAGCCCACGAGCAGGGCGATCCGCGCTTCGCCGGCATGGCGATGGCAGCGATCGCGCCCTGGCCCGACGACGTGACCGCGCCCGACGACGTGCTCCTGATGCGCGCCGGGCTGCAACAGTACCTGCACGAATTCAATGCCTCGGCCACCAGCCTGCAGCGCCTGCTGGCGCGCCCCGGTGCACCGCGCCCTCAAGCCTGGCTGACGCTGGCAACCGTGCGCCGCGTCCAGGGGCGGTATGCCGACTCCGACGCTGCGTGCGCTGAAGTCGCGCGTGCCGGTGCGGCGCTGCACGGGCAGGCCTGTGCGGCCGAAAATGCTGCGCTGCGTGGGCAGTTCGAGCGTGCACGCGGCGTGTTCACGGCGCTGCTGGGCGCTGGCACAAATCCACCCGCGACGCAGGCGTGGCTCACTACCAGCCTGGCTGAACTCGAACAGCGGGCGGGTCGTGCAAAAGACGCCGAAGTCGCGTTTCGGGCCGCGCTGAAGTTCGATCCCGATTCGTACACCACGTTGGCGTTCGCCGACTTCCTGATCGACGAAAAGCGGCCCACCGAAGCGTTGGCGTTGATGAAGGACCAGGTGCGAAGCGACGCCGTGCTGCTGCGCCTCGCAATCGCGGGAAAGCAGTCGCGCGCTGCGTCGGCGCCCGCCGATGTGGCCGAGATGCGCGAGCGCATCGCGCTCGCCAACGAGCGACCCGATGCCAAGGTTTTCCACGGCCGCGAGCAGGCGATGTTCGCGCTCGCGGTCGACGCCGATGTGGCTGCGGCGCTGGCACTCGCACGCGGCAACGCCGAGCACCAGCGCGAGCCGCTCGACCTCCTCGTGCTGGCGCGCGCCGCGCGGGCCAGCGGGCGGCCGAGCGCGCTCGATGAGGCGCGTCGGCTCGTCGGCGAGGTCGGCCTCGTCGACCGCCGCACCCAGGCCGCGCTGTGACACGGCCGCCGTGGTGCAGCTGGCTGCACTGGCTCGCTGGCATGTGGCTGGTGTTCGCCGCGGTCACGGCGCAAGCCCACAAGTCGAGTGACTCTTATCTCCAGATCGAGTCGACCAACGCTGGTACCCAGGTGCGCTGGGACATTGCGCTGCGCGACCTCGATGCCGCGCTCGACCTCGACACCGATGAAGACGGCAAGCTGACTTGGGGCGAAGTGAAGGCGGCGTGGCCGCGCATCGAGGCCTACGCGCTGCCGAGGATGGCGATCGCCGGATGCACGCTGCGCTCGACCGGGCAGGCACTGGAGCGACGCAACGACGGCGCCTATGCGGTGATGACGTTGGCGTCCGACTGCGTGCCGACTGCGGCTCCGTCGATCGCGTACTCGCTGTTCCGCGAGATCGACCCGACGCACCGCGGCATCGCCAAGGTGCAGGTGGCAGGCGCGCCGGTCGTGGTCGCGATGCTCGACCCAGGGCGCGCGGCCGGCGGCGCTGAATTGTCGACCTCGTCACCCACATCGGCGGCGTCGACCGGTGCGGCCGACCGTGAAGCGAGCGCACCGACGGGTGCCTGGGCGTTCCTGGTCGAGGGCATCCGCCACATCCTGACTGGTTACGACCACGTGCTGTTCTTGCTGTGCCTGTTGCTGCCGTCGCTGATGCGCCGCACGGATCAGGGCTGGGCGCCGGTCCAGAAGCTGTCGCAGGCCGTGTGGCCGGTACTCGGCATCGTCACCGCGTTCACGGTGGCGCACTCGATCACGCTCGGGCTCGCGGCGATGAAGGTGATCTCGTTGTCACCGTCGCTGATCGAGCCGGCGATCGCGGTGACGATCATCCTCGCGGCGCTCGACAACGTCTGGCCGGTGTTCCCGGTGCGGCGCGTGGTCGTCGCGTTCTTCTTCGGCTTGATCCACGGCTTCGGCTTTGCCGGCGTGCTGGCAGAACTGAATCTGCCGACCGGAGCATTCGTGCGCGCGCTGCTGACTTTCAACGTCGGCCTGGAACTCGGCCAGCTGGTCATCGTCGTCGTCGTGACCGCGGGGCTGTACTCGCTGCGCGGCTGGTCGGGATACCGCCTCTGGGTGATTCGCGGTGGCTCGCTGCTGGCAATGTTGATCGGCGCACTGTGGCTGATCGAACGCACGGCCAACGTGTCGCTGATGTCGTTTTGAGAGCGTCCGCTAGAATTCGCGCTCCCACACCGACAAGGACGAGAAAGGCAATGATGGTGATGACACCGCGAACTACCACCTTCTCGAAGAAGGTCTAGTCGACCGCGCGTCTCGACCTGAATTCTCATTCCCTTCTCGAACAAGGCGCGGCTCAGTCCGCGCCTTTTGCTTTTTGGAGTTTTACCGATGATCTCGATTCAATTGCCCGACGGCTCGAAGCGTGAATACCCCGGGCCGGTGACGGTGGCCGACGTGGCCGCGTCGATCGGCTCCGGCCTGGCGAAGGCCGCGCTCGCCGGCCGCGTGGGGCAGGGCGACGCAGCCAAGGTCGTCGACACGAGCTACTTGATCGAGCACGACTCGCCGTTGGCGATCATCACCGACAAGGACCCGGCCGGCCTCGACGTGATTCGCCACTCGACAGCGCACTTGCTCGCCTACGCGGTCAAGACGCTGTTCCCCGACGCGCAGGTCACGATCGGCCCGGTGATCGACAACGGCTTTTTCTACGACTTCTCGTACAAGCGCCCGTTCACGCCGGAAGACCTGGTCGCGATCGAAGCAAAGATGACCGAACTCGCGCGCAAGGACGAGAAGGTCACGCGCCGCGTGCTGCCGCGCGATGAGGCCGTCGCACACTTCAAGGCGATCGGCGAGCACTACAAGGCCGAGATCATCGGCAGCATCCCGGCCGGTGAAGATGTGTCGCTGTACAGCGAGGGCACGTTCGAAGACCTGTGCCGTGGCCCGCACGTGCCGAGCACGGGCAAGCTCAAGCACTTCAAGCTGATGAAGGTGGCCGGTGCGTATTGGCGTGGCGATCACCGCAACGAGATGCTGACACGCATCTACGGCACGGCCTGGGCGACGAAAGACGAGCTGCAGCAGCACCTGCACATGTTGGAGGAAGCCGAGAAGCGCGACCACCGCAAACTCGGCCGCGAACTCGATCTGTTCCACATCGACGAGTACGCGCCGGGGCTCGTCTTTTGGCACCCGAAGGGCTGGGCGCTGTGGCAGCAGGTCGAGCAGTACATGCGGCAGGTATACCGCGACTGCGGCTACCAAGAGGTGAAGGGCCCGCAGATTCTCGACAAGAGCCTGTGGGAGAAGACCGGCCACTGGGAGAACTATCGCGACAACATGTTCACGACCGAGTCGGAGAAGCGCGAGTACGCGTTGAAGCCGATGAACTGCCCGGGACACGTGCTGATTTTCAAGTCGCAGATGCGCAGTTACCGCGATTTGCCGATCCGCTACGGCGAGTTCGGCCAGTGCCACCGCAACGAGCCGAGCGGCTCGATGCACGGGATCATGCGCGTGCGCGGCTTCACGCAAGACGACGGCCATATCTTCTGCACCGAAGACCACATCTTGGAGGAATGCGTGGCCTACACGGCGCAGCTGCAGGCGGTCTACAAGGACTTCGGCTTCGGCGAGATCATCTACAAGATCGCGACGCGCCCCGAGCATCGCATCGGCGCCGACGCGCTGTGGGACAAGGCCGAGCACGCGCTGATGGAGTCGTTGCGCCGTTCCGGTTGCGAGTTCAGCGTCGTGCCCGGCGATGGCGCGTTCTATGGCCCGAAGATCGAATACACGCTCAAGGACGCGCTCGGCCGCCAGTGGCAGTGCGGCACGATGCAGGTCGACTTCAACATGGCAGAGCGCCTCGGCGGCGAGTACGTGACCGAGACCAGCGGCCGCGCCCACCCGGTGATGCTGCACCGAGCGATCGTCGGCAGCTTCGAGCGCTTCATCGGCATGCTGATCGAACACCACGCCGGCGCGCTGCCGGCCTGGCTGGCGCCGGTGCAGGTCAGCGTGCTCAACATCACCGATCACCAATCCGACTACGCCCGGGAGGTGGTCAAATCGCTGCAAAAACAAGGACTTAGGGTGGTGTCCGATTTGCGCAACGAGAAAATAACCTATAAAATCCGCGAGCATTCCTTGCAGAAAGTTCCGTACATCCTTGTCGTGGGTGACAAGGAGAAGGCAAACGGGGCCGTTGCGGTGCGCGCCCGGGGCAACCAGGACCTCGGAGTGATGCCACTGGCCGACTTCGCACAGAAGATCGCCGTTGACATCGCCCACAGGGTTTGAAACACGCGTGAAAACGCCGTTGCATACCGGCCGCACATTCATTTTTATCGGGCTCCGCTGCCTTGGGGCCTATTGAAGGGTTTTGACCATCGCTACTTTTGCTGACCGCCGGACTCCGATCGCAGAGCGCAAACACCGCCTCAACCGCGAAATCATGGCGCCTGAAGTCCGTCTCAACGGACCCGAGAACGAACCGCTGGGCATCGTGAGCATCACCGAGGCATTGCGCCTCGCAGGTGAAGCCGATGTCGATCTGGTCGAGATCGTCGCGCAGGCCGATCCGCCGGTGTGCCGCCTGATGGACTACGGCAAGTTCAAGTACCAGGAACAGAAGAAGGCGGCCGAAGCCAAGAGCAAGCAGAAGGTGGTCGAGGTCAAGGAAGTCAAGTTTCGCCCCGGCACCGATGAAGGTGATTACACGATCAAGATGCGCAACCTGCGCCGCTTCATCGAAGAAGACGGCGACAAGGGCAAGGTCACGCTGCGCTACCGCGGCCGTGAAATTACCCACCAGGACATCGGCATGCGGCTGCTAGAGCGCATCCGCGACGAGTTTGCCGAAGTCATCTTCGTCGAGCAGTTTCCAAATCTAGTGGGCCGGCAGATGGTCTTGTTGATCGCTCCGGGCCTCAAGAAGTCCAGCGGAGGTGGCGCTAAACACGTCGAACCTGTCACTGGCGGCGCAACGGCGCAAGCTGCGGCGTGACGGGCGGCGG
>JANMWQ010000107.1:0-7372 GCA_031394085.1 Rhizobacter sp.
ATCACGAAGCGCCTCCGAGCGCCACGCCGATCGTGCCGGTGTAGCCAAGCGGCCCGCGCTGCAATTGCGCCTCGACCGGCCGGGCGCGGGCGCCGTTGCGGGCCTCGTTGAGCCACGCGCGCAGCGCCTCGGGGTTGACGCCGGTGTTGAGCGTGAGCGTGGCGCGCTCGCCTTGAATCACGAGCTTGCCGCGTTCGCCGAGGCGGTCGGTCGCGGCCTTCAACGCCGCCACAGCCTGCGCGGGCGCGACCCGTGGCGCGGCGCGCAAGCCGTTGCTCTCGGTCGCGATGCGCTGCATTTGCTGGTACTGCGCGTCGAGCCGGTCGAGCACCAAAGGTGCTTCGGTGACGGTGCGCAGCGCCGGCTGCACCAGCAGGCTCCAGACGAAGAACAGGCCGACGACGACCGCGACCACGGCGACCGCCTGGCGCTCGCGCGGCGTGCGTGCCTGCCACCAGGTGCCGGCCTGCTGGCGCAAGCTCGCCATCGCCGGCGAGGCGCTCACGCGGTTGCTCATACCGCCCGCGCTCACGAGGCCGCTCCGGGCCGCGCGCGGCTGAGCACGAGCCGGCCTTCGCTCACGTCGACCGACCAGCCGGTGGTGCGCAGCAGGCCGCGAAACTGCGCGATCTGCTCGTTGCTCCAGCCCGGCGCCGAAAGCGTCAGGCGACCGGGCTCGAAACGCATCGTCTCGACCGGCGGGCGGTCGGCCGGCCAGGCCGATGCCGCGGCCTGCAGCATCGGCTCCAGGTCGGTCTCGCCGGGTTTGCCGGCGAGGGTGCGCAAGGCCTGGGTCTCGCGTTGCATCACGGCGTCGGCATCGCGCTGCACGTCGGTCGGGCTGACGTTCGGGTAGGTGGCTTTGACCAAGGCTTGCATTGCCAGCTGACGCGCCTCGATCACGCCGCGCTGGTGCCAGGCCCACACGTTCAGGCCGATGATCTGCGCGACCAGGAGCGCGGCGATGCCCCAGCGCACGGGCCGCCACTCGGGGCTGAAGAACTTGCGCGCCGAATCGCGCAGCGCGCGTGTGCCGCGGTTGCGGCGCGCCAGATCGAACTGGCGCAGGTTCCACAGGCTGCGCGCCGCTTGCAGCAGGCGCTGGCCCGGCGCCATCACGCGCACCGGTGCGCCCAGCCATTGCTCAGCCGCGGCCACGGCGCCGGGCGTGGCGCTCCAGCGCGTTTCGGCCGGCGCAGGCGAGGGCACGAGGGCGCGCGCGAGGCCGCCCTGCAGCCGCACGCTGGCCACGCCGTCGGGATGCGCCCAATGCAGCGCGATGCCGTGCGCGGTGCTGCCGGGGTCGACCTCGGTCTCGGCGAAGTGGCCGATCGGCGGGTCGTCGGGCCAGGCCATCGGCACGACGCGGTCGACGAACACCTCGGCTTTTTCGAGCGCCGCGAGCTCGGCCCGCAGCCACCGGCGCGATACCGCGGCGACCCAGGTCGGCTGGCCGGCGATGGCCGCGGGCGCGAGCGCGAGGTGCACGTCGTCGGCGTCTTCGAGCAGCGCGTCTTCGAGCACGCCGCCGAGCGCCGCACGCAGCCGCGCGGCCGGCGCTTTGGGCAAGGTGATGCGGTGCCAGCTGACGTCGGCATCAGCGAGCACTGCGATCACCGTCGTCGCTTTCGGCAACAGCGCCGCCGCACAGTGACCTTGCGCTTCGAGCGCGAGGCCGTCGGGGCTGCTGACGTAGACGTAGTCGGTGGCCAGCCCGCTCGCCTCGGGCTCGGCACTGCCGGCGCTGCTGTGCAGGCGCGGGCGGGGCGGAATCTGGACAACGAGGGTCGACATGGGCGAGGGCGGTTCAAGTTACGCGCGCATTGTAGGCACGCGTGATTCAGGAATCGAAGCGAATCAAGGACTTACCGGCCGTTGTTTGAGTGGCGGCCGCGCCGCGCCGCTCAGCGCTCATCCGCCGCCCGGCTCGAGACTGGCAATGCGCTCGCGCTGCAGCGGGACGACATTGCCGCGGCCGTCGCGCTGCACCAGTGAGCGTTCGGTCAGCACGTGGTCGGCCAGCCGCAGGCTGCCGCGCACTTCGAAGTAGCTCGAGCGCACGTCGATGTTGGGGGCGAAACCGCTCGGGATCGACGCTTGCGTGAGGAACAGCTGGATCGTTTTGAACGGCCCGCGCTGCCGGATCTGCACCAACCGCTCGGCGCTGGCCTGGTCGATGTTGGCGACCGCGGCGAGCACCTCTTTCGACGCGGTGTTGACGTTGACCGGCGTCACCGAGGGCAGCAGCACCACGAAGGGCTGCAGTGCCGTCACTGCGGCCGGGTCGATGCCGAGCCAGGTCAGTTGCGCGACCGTCTTGGGTTCGAGCGGTGCTGCGGAGTCGGCCGTGGTGCGGGCCGGGCCGATGGCCGCATTCAGCCCGGTCGCAATGCGCTGCGCGACGCTGCCGTCGAGGCCGAGGTTCTCGCACAGGCGCTGCAGCGTTTCGAGCGCCGCCGGGTCGGGCTTGCCTTGCGCACCGACGAGGTTGCGCAGGTTGAAGCGCGCTTGTGCGTCGGTCAGGTTGCCCGAGAGGAACGCCTCGGGTCCGTCGTCGGCGTTCGCCTTGTCGACCGCGAGAAAGGTCGACAGCCGCGCTTCTTTCAATGGCAGCGCCCAGGGTTCGGTGAGAGCGGTGGTGTTGCGTCCGCCCTTGAAATCTTCTTTCAGGATCAGCCCGGCGAAATCGCGTGCGCCGGTCAGGATCCAGGCCGATTGCGCGCGCGCCCGCTCGGCGGCTTCGACCTGCACCGCGCGCCACTGCTGCCAGACCATCGCCGCCGCGAGCGTCGCGACCAGCGCGACGATGATCATCGCGGTCAGGAGGGCAGCGCCACGCTGGCGCGCGCGGGCCGCGCCGCGCCGGCGGCTCGGTGACGGCGCGCGCATCGGTGTCGTCATGGGCCGACCAGCGTGTCGCGCGTCAAATCGCCATTGAGGCCGCTGCCGGGGGCGAAGCTCAGCACCACGCGCACGCCGGTCGGCAGCGCCAGCCGCGGCGCGACGCCGGAACCTGCGTCGGAAGGTGGCAAAACGTTGCCGGTCGACTGGCAGTTCGCCCAGCCGTTGGTCTGGTAGAAATAGACCTGCCAGCCCTGCATGCCGGTCAGCGTTTTCAGCGAGCCCGGCTCGCTGCCCTGCAACTGCAGGCTGCCGAGCCAGCTGTCTTGCAGCGCGCTCGCCGTGGTGACGGCCGGGCCGGCCCAGCGCACCCAGGCGCCGCCGCTGTCGTCGGGCCGGAACGACCACGCGACGATCTGCAGCCCGTCGGGCGTGCGCCGCACCAGGCGCACGCTCGCGCCATCGCAGGCGAGGGCCTGGGGCACGGCGCTGCTGTCCTGGATCGACGCGAGATCGTGCTCCCACTGCGCGACCACGGTGTTAAGCCGCAATGTTTGCTCCAGCCGAACCTGGCTCGCGTTGCGGCTGCGCACGATGCCGTCGACGCCTTGCCACGCCATCACCGCCATGATCGCCATCACGGTCATCGCGACCAGCACTTCGACGAGCGTGAAGCCGCGCGGGGCAGTGCGCCGGGGCGCGCGCTGGGGCATGTCGAGCGGCCTCATTTGCCCATGATGGTCGAGAGCGTCAGGATGGTCTGCCCGGCGTCGTCGGCGATCAGCGCCTCGACGACCCGAAAGTTCGGGTTCGCCGGCAGCTTCACGTTGAGCGTGCCGCGGTAGGTCTGGCCGAGTTGCGAGCACGTGAACTCCGAGGTGCCGATCGGCGGCGTGAGCTTGAGCAGGCGCAGGCCCGTGAGCTGGTTGTCGGCGCACCACTGTGCCGCGCTGACCTCGCCCAGGCGTTGCGTGTTGCTCGTCAGCGCGCCGGCGGCCTTGATGCCGGCGCCGAGCGTGATCGCGACGATCGTCAGCGCCACCAGCACCTCGATCAGCGTGAAGCCCAGCGCGCGCCGCATCGACTACAGCCTTGCCGAGGCGGTGGTTTCGTCGTCGATCACGACGAACGGGCCGAGGCCGTCGGTCGCGAGCGTCAGGTGCTGCGCGTCGAGGTGCAGCACGATGCGCTGGGCACCGATCAGCGGCTCGGGGCCGAGCGTGACCGCGCGCGCGCCGATCACTTCGGCGGTGACGCCCTCGGTCAGCCAGGCGCTCGGCAATTTCGACGACTCGGGCATGCCGACGAAGCGAAAGCCGGGTTCGGTTGTCCGCGGCGCCCAGCTCGCGGTGAGCCCCGCGGCACGCGCTTCGGTGCGCGCGGCTTCGAGCAGCGCGACCAGGCGCGCACCTTCGTGCTCGAGCTGGGTGGCGGCCGGGTCGCGCATCGCCAGGCTGGCCATTGCGCTGGCGATCGCGATCAACGCGATCACGACCATCAGCTCGATCAGCGTGAAGCCAGCGGGCTGCGCGATCACCGAGTTCATCAGGCGCGGGCGGGCCGAGCGCCGGGCCGCCGTGGGTCGCAAGGCGGCCCACTTCGTGGACCGCGGCCGGCCCGCATCCCCGCGGGGGATCGTCGAACGTACCCGTTCGACGAGGGGTTCCATCATTGCCAGGAGCCGACGTCGGCATTGTTGCCTTCACCGCCGGTCACGCCGTCGGCGCCAAAACTGTAAACGTCGATCTCGCCCTTGAGGCCCGGGTTCGCGTACAGGTACGGCCGATCCCAGGGGTCGTTCGGCAGCTTCGGGATGTAGGGGCCGCGCCAGTTGGCCGGCACCGCACCGGCCGTCGGCTTGGTCAGCAGCGACTGCAGGCCCTGTTCGGCGCTCGGGTAGCGCTGGTTGTCGAGCTTGTAGGTGTTGAGCGCGCCCATCAGCGTGTTGATGTCGCTGCGCGCCGCGGTCACGCGGGCCTGGTCGAGCCGGCCGAGCACGTTGGGCACGATCAGCGCGGCCAGCACGCCGATGATGACCAGCACCACCATCAGTTCGATCAGCGTGAAGCCGCGCGAGCCGCGCGGACCGCACGAGCCGCGCGGCAGGCGGGCCGGAGCGCGCAGCGCGCCGAGGTATTGAGCCAACGTCATGGGGTTGTTCCTGCCGGCGCGCGGGCCGGGGTTTGAGGTCGCGTGAATCATAATCGCGCATGCTCGCACGACTCTCGGCATTCCTCATCTGGGCCCTCGTGGCCGCGACCGCGGTGTTCTGGGGCTTGCGCCTGTTCGTCACCGCGCCCGCCGCGCCGGCGTATGCAGTCGCAGTCGGCGATGCGGTGGCCGTCCGCGGTGACCTCACGCGCCTGCTCGGCACTGCGCCGGTCGCGCCGACCGCGGCCACGGCAGCGCCCGAGGCCGCGTCGCGCTTTCGCCTGCTGGGCATCGTCGCCCCGAAGAGCGCACCCACAGCCGACAGCGCATCGGTGTCGCAGGGCGTCGCGTTGATCGCGGTCGACGGCAAGATGCCGAAGGCGTTCACGGTCGGTGCGCGCGTCGACGGCGACTTGGTGCTGCATTCGGTCAGCCTGCGCACCGCGTCGATCGCCAACGCGCAGGGCGCGCCGACCATCACGCTCGAGCTGGCGCGGCCGGCTGCAGCGGCCACCGGCAGCCTGCCGGTCGGCCCGGTCGGCGGCTTGCCTGCCACCGCGCCGGCGGTGGTTCCGCAGTACGTGCCTCAGTACGTGCCGCAGCCGATGGTGCCGATCGCGCCGCCGCCGGCTCCGATGGCGCCGCGCAGCGACTCAGGTGCGCTGGTGCCGTCTCAGGCGATGGTCCAGTAGGCGCTGGGCCGACTGCACACTTTCACAGCGGTGTGGCGGGTTCGGCGGTGGTGCTCATCGCGCCCGGGTGGGTCGGGCCGGGTTCTTCACCTTCGGCCACTTCGGTCAGCAGCGCAGCGGCGCTGCGCACCAGCGGCCAGGCCAGCGTGGCGCCGGTGCCGTCGGTGCTTTCCATGCCGAGTTCGAGCAATGCCGACGCATGGAACAGCGCCAGCGCCTGGTCGAGCCCCTGGTGGCTGTGGCTGCGGCAGTAGACGCAGTAATCGGTGACCGCCGGCGCGATGCGCGCCGCCACCATCAACGCTGCGCACGCCGGCATGCCGTCGACGACGATCAGGTGGCGCTTGCTGCCGGCCACCAGCATCACGCCGACCATCATCGCCATCTCGAAGCCGCCGAACGCCGCCAGCACCTCGACCGGGTCGGTCACGTCTTTGTGGCGGGCTTGCGCACCATGCAGCACGGCCAGCAGGTGCGCGAGGTTGGCCTCTTCCATGTCGGGGCCCGAGATCAGCAGATCCGACAGGTTCGCGCCCGAGAGGCGCGCGAGCACGAGCGCCGCGCTCTCGTGCGAGCCGACGCCGATGCCGGCGCAGACCACCGCGTTGCCGACCAGTGAATCGGCGATCTCCATGCCGGCGCGGATCGCGGCGTGGGCCTGGTCGAGCGACATCGCCGAGGTGACCCGCGCGTTGCGCGTGCCGTGTGCGATCTTGCGCGCCAGCAGCCGCGCATGCGGCGCGACCGATTCCGAAACGCCGCAATCGACCACTGACATCTCGAGCCCCTGGATGCGCGCGAACACCGCGAGCGGCAGTTGCGAGGTCAGCAGCTGGTGCGCGAGCATCGCGGTCGACGCGTTGCCCGCGAGGTTGATCCCCTCGACCGCGAGGCCGTGGTCGGCCGCGAAAATCGCGATCTGCGGCGTGCGAAAGCGCGGCTTCAGCGTGTTCTGGATCAGCCCGAGCCGCACCGCCAACGCTTCGAGTTCGCCCAGCCCGCCGGTCGTTTCGGCACGGCGCGCAAGCTTCTTGCGCCAGGCCTGTTCGAGCAGCGGGTTCGAGGTGGCGGAGATGAGCGAGCGATTGACCGACATGGGCGTCCGTTGATTCTGTAGCACTCAGGCTGGGCTCAAGGCGCGGATTGTGGGGCCGCGGGCCGCCCGCATGCAATCGCTTCACCCGTGCTGCACCCGCGGCCGCATCCGCGCGTCACCCGTGCCTCGCGATCAGCGCAAAAAGAGGCGATACACCGGGTTGTCGGTTTCGTCTTCGCACGGGTAGGCCAGGCTTGCGAGAAATTCCTTGAAGCCCTTCTTGTCGTCGCGTGGCACCTGGATGCCGACCAGGATGCGGCCGTGGTCCGCGCCCTGGTTGCGGTAGTGGAACAAGCTGATGTTCCAGCCCGGGTGCATGCTCGACAAGAACCGCATCAGCGCGCCGGGGCGCTCGGGAAAGACGAAGCGGTACAGCCGCTCGTCTTGCGCGAGCGCACTTCGGCCGCCGACCATGTGGCGCAGGTGCTCCTTCGCGAGCTCGTCTTCGGTGAGGTCGAGCGTGTCGAAGCCGTGGCGCTCGAAGTGCTTGCATAGCTTGCCCGACTCGGCGCGATTCGTCGTCGTCAGGCCGACGAACACGTGCGCGGCCTTCGCGTCGGAGATGCGGTAGTTGAACTCGGTGACCGCGCGC
>JANMWQ010000112.1:0-2228 GCA_031394085.1 Rhizobacter sp.
TGACCGGCGTGCTGCTGATCGTGACCGACAGGCTGCCATGCGCCACCGCGCAGGCGTTGAGCGTGACGTTCTGGTTCACCACCACCGAGCCGGTGCGCGCGTTGATGACGATCTTGGCGGCCGGCGCGGCGAGCTCGAGCGGCAGGTTCTCGATGTCGGCCATGAACGCCACGCGTGCATCGGTGTTCTCGGGCATGCGCACGCGCACCACGCGGCCGTCCATCGCCTGCGCCACGCCGGGCCCCATCTTCGCGTTGACCGCACGGGCCACTTCGCGCGCGGTGTTGTAGTCGTTGGCCTTCAAGTCGAGCTGCAGGTATTCGCCCTGGTTGAGCGGCGTGGGCACCGCGCGTTCGACGGTCGCGCCTTCGGGCACGCGGCCGGCGTTGAGCGTGTTGACCTGCACCTTCGAGCCCGCGGCCGAGGCGCCTGCGCCGCCGATGATCAGGTTGCCCTGCGCGAGCGCGTAGACCTGACCGTCGGCGCCTTTGAGCGGCGTGGCGATCAGCGTGCCGCCGCGCAGCGATTTGGCATTGCCCAGCGACGAGACGGTCACGTCGACCTGCTGGCCCGGTTGCGCGAACGGCGGCAGTTGCGCGGTGACCATCACCGCGGCGATGTTCTTGACCTGCATGCTGGTGCCGGGCGGCACCGTCACGCCCATCTGCTGCAACAAGGCGTTCAGGCTTTGCGTGGTGAACGGGGTCGAGGTGGTTTGGTCACCGGTGCCGTCGAGGCCGACGACCAGGCCGTAGCCGACCAGCTGGTTGGTGCGCACACCTTGCACCGAGGCGACTTCTTTCAGGCGCATTGCCTGGGCCGGCGACGGCCACCAGACGGCGGCCGAGGCCAGCACGGCAGCGAGGGTGATCAGGGTGCGAACGAACTTTTCGGTGTTGATCATGGCGGGCCATCGGTTGATGAATCCGATTCTGAACAAACCTAAATCGGCAGAACGTTCAAAAAGAAGCGTCCCAACCAGCCAGTTCCCTGCGCATCGGCCTGCTGGCCGCGGCCGCGCTGCTCGATGCGCACGTTGGCGATTTGCGCCGAGGCGACGCTGTTGCCGGCTTGAATCGCGCGCGGGTCGATCTGGCCCGAAAAACGCAGCACGTCGACGTTGTGGTTCACGCCGATCTGCTTTTCGCCCGAGACGATCAGGTGGCCGTTGGGCAGCACGTCGATCACGGTCGCGGTGATCGTGCCCGAGAAGTCGTTGCTGTTCTCGGTGCTGCCTTTGCCGGCAAAGGTGTTGCTCGAGGTCGCGCCGATGGTCGCGCGCGCCGGCCCGAACGAGTTCGCCGCGAAGCCCGGGATCGCCGTCACGCCGGCCGCGAGGCCGCCCGATTTGTCGATCGAGCTGGTGCTCTTTTGCGTCGCGCTGACCTTCTCGACGATCTGCACCGTGATCGTGTCGCCGACGAGCCGCGCGCGGTGGTCTTCGAACAGCGGCCGGTACTGGTTCGCCTGAAAGATCGAGCCGTTGTTCGCGACCGCCACGACGACCGGCTGTGGCCGCACCGCTTCGGTCTTGAGCACGTCGACCGGCGGGCGCTTGTTGAGCGTTTCGCTCATCGTTTCGCAGCCGACCATGGCGATGGCGGCAGCAGCCAGCGCGAAGGCCTTGAGCGAAGAAGAACCGCTCACCCTGAGCCTGTCGAAGGGCTTCGACAGGCCTGTCCTGAGCTTGTCGAAGCGGCTCAGCCCGAGCGGAGAGGGGTGCGACTGACGGAACATCAGAATCACAACTGGGTGAGGCGAGCCAGCATCTCGTCCGAGGCCTTGATCGCCTTCGAGTTCAGCTCGTAGGCGCGTTGCGTCTGGATCATGCCGACGAGTTCCTCGACGACGTTGACGTTCGAGGTCTCGACGAAGCCCTGCTGCACGATGCCGAGGCCGTTTTGCCCCGGCGTGCCGGTGTTGGGCGTGCCCGAGGCTGCGGTCTCGGCGTAGATGTTCTGGCCGAGCGGATCGAGGCCGGCGGCGTTGATGAAGTTCGCGGTCTGCAGCTTGCCGACGGTTTGCGGCGCGGCCTGCGCGGGCAGCAACACGCTGACCGTGCCGTCGTTGCCGATGGTCACGCTGGTCGCGTTGGCCGGGATCGTGATGCCGGGCTGCACGGTGTGGCCGTTGTTCGTGACGAGCTGGCCGGTCGCACTCACCTGGAACGAGCCGTCGCGGGTGTAGCCGGTGGTGCCGTCGGGCATCTGCAGCTGGAAGAAGCCCTG
>JANMWQ010000129.1:0-6922 GCA_031394085.1 Rhizobacter sp.
GCTGTGCTTCCCAGGTCGAGAGCCGCAGCGGGCCTTCTTTGCGGCGCGGGTCGGTGAGCAGGTCGAGCATCGCGCCGACGATCGATTTCAGCGGCCCGGCCGGGGCGTCGATGCGGCGCCCGCCGGGCGCGCGCAACGCGATCAGCGCGGTGTCGGCGATTGCCGCGAGCTCGCGGGCATCGAGCCAGCGGCGATCGCGCTTCAACAGGTCGGCGAGCAGCGGCGCGAGGTCGAGCGTTTCGCCGTCGACCTCGATGCCCAGGCTCAGCATGAACGAGCCTTCGCGCACCGGCTGGCGCAGCGCGACGATGCCCTCGGGCGTCTGCGCCTGAGCATCACCGCTGACCGGGTCGATCACGAGCCGCCAGCGGTCGACCGGCACGCTCTGGTGCGCGAAGCCCGGCTGCACGACGATCGCCCAGCCGAGCGCGCGCAGCCGCGGCACCTGCTCGGCCCAGAAGTCACCGAACTGCGATTCTTCGGCCAGCGACCAGAGCCCGGTGTGGCTCGCGCCGGCCTCGCGGTCGCGCCACTGCAGCGCCTGCAGCGGCAACGCGCGCAGGCCGCTCTCGATGAGTGCATCGCGCGCATCGGCTTCGGCCGACAGATCGCGTTGCAGCAGCACGCGCTCGCTCCAGGCACCGCGCAGCAACTCGGTCGGCTTCGGGCGGGTGTTGAGCACGCCCATCGGCGCGGGCGTTTCCCAGGTCAGCCCGGTGTCGGTGCGGTAGGTCCAGTCGACGCGCGCGACCGTCAACTGCGCGCCGCGCAGGCCGAAGCCGTTCATCGCGCGCAGGCCGAGCAGGCCGTCGCCGCGGGTCAGGGTTTGCAGCGTCAGGCGCGGGACCAACTCGCCCGGCACGGCGGCGTCGGTGGGGCTGGTGTGAGTCGTCGGTTTGCGCAGCGGTGCCGGCACGGTTTTGGCGACGGGTGCGCGAACGGCTTCGGGCGCGTCGCGCAGCAGCGCCATCACGCGCGCTGCGTCGGCATCGGGCAGCGCGGGCAGGCCGCGCAACTCGGCCGCGTCGGCGCCACGGCGCAGGGCTTCGAGCCAGACGTCGATCGTGGTGTCGTGCAGTGAGGTCGCGGGGGTGATCGACGGGGCGGCAGGGTCGGCAGCGTGGCGCTTGGGGGCAGAAGGCATGGCCCGATTGTCGGGCGTCTCCGCCCGGCGGCGACGGTCGGCGGTCGGCCGTCAGCGCGGCCGCGGCGCAACCCAGCGAGCAACCTGCTCGGCGACCCACGCGCCGTCATCGAGCGGCAGGTCGTGGCCGGCCTGCGGGTGGACCGCGATGTCGGCATGCCAGCGTTGCGCCAGGTGCAGCGAGCAGCGCATGTCGACCAGCGCGTCGCGCGCGCTCGCGAGCACGAGCAGCGGCACATCGGGTGGCGTGGCCGGGGCGCTGAAGCGCGCGGCGGCCAGCAACTGGCGCAGCGCGTTGCGTTGTGAGACGGGCCGCTGGCGGCGCAGTTGCACCCAGGCGTCGAGCACGTCGGCCGCGGCCGTGGCGTTTCGGCTGGTGAGGCGCAGGATCGCGCGTTCGTGCCAGGCGTCGGTGTTCGTGAGCAGCGCGAGCCGCAGCAGCGTGCCGTAGTGGGCGGGCCGAAGCCGCCGGTGCCACGGATCGAACGGCCGCAGGCTGGTGTTGATCAGCACGCAGCCGGCGATCGCGTGCGGATCGGCGCGCGCCCAATCGATGGCGACCATCGCGCCCATCGACATTGCGAGCAGCCGGTACGGCGGCGCGAGGCCGAGTATGCGCACTTGGGCGCGGCACCAGTGCGTCACACCCTCGATGCGCGTGGGGCTGTCGAGGTGATTGAGCAACCCGTTGCCGGGCAGGTCGATCGCGACCACACGCGCATCGGCGTGCGCACCGCCGTGCAGGTCATCGAGCCGCTGCTGCATCACGGCTGCAAAGCCGCCCCAGTGGCCGCTCTCGCGTGTGAGCCCGCGCAACAAAATCCAGGTGCTCATCGGCGGCCCACGCGGTACCAACGCGCCAGCGCGAGTTCGCGTTGCCGATGCCGCTCGGCACCTTTCGGCAGCCAGCGCGCTTGGCTGCACGCGGCGCGGGTGATGAAGTCGAGCCAGACGAGGTGGCGGCGCAGCACGCGTTGCTGGCGGTGCTCGATCATCGGGTTGAACAGCCCGTGGCGCGAGAACAGCTGCCGCGGGTTCTTGCGCACCCACAGCCACGACCCCATCTCGAGCGTCAACGGCAGGAACACGGCGCCCGGTCGCGTCTTCAGGTAGAGGTGATCCCACAGATCGCCGTGCGCGAGGTACTGCCGGCTTTGCGGCTCGATCACGTAGCGGTGGTGCAGCAAGGTTTCGTCCATCGTTTCGCACAGCGCGTGGATCTCGGGCAGGTGCTCGATCGGCCGCGCCGTGTGCGCGAATGGAAACCAGATGCGGTCGTGCAAGCCGAAACCCGAATGGCAGTCGACGGCGATGGCGAACGGCCGGCTCAACAACTCGTCTTCGACGACGCGGCACAGCGCGGTGCTTTCCGGTTCCATCGCTGCAGCCAGCGCGCCGCGGTACCACGGCAACGACGCGCTGATGCGCTGGCCGCCTACCTAGTAGGGCACGGCCTCCAGCGCATCGACCGGCGCATTGCGCATCAGGTCGACGCCGTTCGGGTTCGCGCGCGTGCCGAGCGCGAGGCCGCCCGGGTTGACGATCGGCACGGACAACAGCCGCATCGTCTCGAGCTGACGATGCAAGGTTTCGTCCCAACGCAAGCGCATCACGAGGCTGCGCAAATGCGCGATCACGACCTCGGCGCCGATGCGCTCCAACCCATGCACGCCGCCGAAAAACCCGACCGCCGGTGCATCCGCTCGCGCGCTGCCGAGCAAGAACGCATGCACGGGCAACTGCGCCCCACCGGCCGATACCTTGCACAACAAGCGGCGCTCGACATGCGCGCCGGCCGCCCGCGCGAGCGCCTCCAGTTCCAGCAGCTCCGCCGGCATGCGCAGGGTCATTCGGCTCCGGCTTTGCGTCGGCGGGCTGGCAGGGCAGGGGGCATCACGAAAACGTCACAGAGCTTGGCTAAGGTGCGCGCACCGACCATCCGACAGTCACCATCCGATCAGGAGCCGCACCATGAGCCGTCTCGCACACCGCCGAACCGGTCACTTCACCCTGCCGCCGCTCGGCGCATGGCTGTGGGGCGCCGTCGAATACTTCGCGCTGTTGCGCTCGCGCTGGTCGCTGCGGTCGCGGCGCAGCCGCCAGGCTTGATCGATGCGCGCGAAGATCGAGCGCCGGGCGGCGGCGGGCGCGGTCAGAGCAGCGAACGGGAAGGTCGGCAAGGGCAGGTCGCGCATCGGGCTTCTCCTTGGCAGGTCGTGCGCGGATCGTCGCGCCGCGCGATGACACGGGCATGAGGGCGGCGTGACGTGGCGGTGACTTCGCGTCGCTGCGCTCCCTGTCACGCTCGCGTCACGCCGGGCGCGCAGGCTCCGGCCTCTCAGCAAGGAGTACACGATGAACGCATTGCCGACCCCGACCAAGACGCCGATGGCGCTTCAGTGGCTCGAAGCGCGTGACCCGAAGAGCGACCGCGTGAAGCGCGCGCTGCTTTCGAGCATCGACGGCCACCGCAACGTGATCGAACTCGAAAGCTTCGCCCGCGCGATGGGTCTGGCGCCCGATGCGCTGCGGCGGCTGCGAGGCGAGGGGCTGATCGATCTGGCGGATTGAACATGGCCTTTGCGCTGACCCCCAAGCCAACGCCCATGGGCACACCCACACCCACGCGCCGCCACGCGCTGCGCCTGCTCGCCGCGGGCGGCCTCGGCGTCGGCTCCGGTCTGTGCGACGTGCTCGCGCAGGCCGCCGCGCCCGCGGTCGTCACGCTCGACCGCGCGCGCCCGCAAATGCTGTCAGGCGTGATGAGCGGTGACGTGACCGACCGGCGCGCGATCGTCTGGAGCCGGGCCGATCGGCCGGCGCGGATGATCGTCGACGTGGCCACGACCGAATCGATGCAAGGCGCGCGCCGCATCGTCGGCCCGACCGCGCTCGAAGCGAGCGACTTCACGGCGCGGATCGACCTCTCGAACCTCGCGCCCGGCCAGACGCACTTTTACCGCGTGCAGTTCCAGGACCTGGCCAACCCGAAGGTCTACAGCGCCCCGCTGGCGGGCCGGTTTCGCACGCCTCCCGATCGGGCGTCGAACACGCCGCGCGATCTCGTGTTCGCGTTCTCCGGCGATGAAGCCGGGCAGGGCTGGGGCATCGACGAGGCGCGCGGCGGCTACCGCATTTACGAGGCGATGCGCCGCTTCGAGCCCGACTTCTTCATCCACTCCGGCGATCAAATCTATGCCGACGGCCCGCTGCAGGCCGAGGTCAAGCTCGACGACGGCAGCGTGTGGAAAAACCTCGTCACGCCGGCCAAAAGCAAGGTCGCCGAAACACTCGCCGATTACCGCGGCGCCTTCGCCTACAACCTGCTCGATGCGCACAAGCGGCGCTTCTGCGCCGAGGTGCCGATGCTGGTGCAGTGGGACGACCACGAGACCCGCAACAACTGGTTCCCCGGCCAGCGCATCGGCGAGGCCGAGAAGCGCTACCAGGAGCGCAGCGCCTCGCTGCTGTCGGCGCGCGCGAACCGCGCGATGTTCGAGTACAACCCGATGCGCTCTAACCCGGTGGACCCGGCGCGGGTCTACCGCGCGCATCGCATGGGCCCGCTGGTCGATGTATTCATGCTCGACGAGCGCAGCTACCGTGGCACCAACTCGTCGAACCGCCAGGCCGCGCCCGGCCCGGCTGCCGACTTTCTCGGCCCGGCACAGACGCGCTGGTTGAAGCAGGCGCTCGCCGCGTCGCGCGCCACCTGGAAGGTGATCGCGAGCGACATGCCGCTGTCGATCATCGTTCCCGATCTCAACGTCGATGTGCCGCCTGGCACCTTCGAGGCCTGGGCCAACGCCGACGACGGCGCAGCCTCGGGCCGCGAACTCGAGGTGGCCGATCTGCTGCGCTTCATCAAGCAGAGCGACATCAAAAACGTGGTGTGGGTCACTGCCGACGTGCACTACGCCTCGGCCACGCACTACCGGCCCGAGCACGCGCAGTTCACCGATTTCAAGCCGTTCTGGGAGTTCGTCGGCGGCCCGCTGCACGCCGGCACGTTCGGCCCCGGCGAGATCGACAAGACCTTCGGCCCCGAGGTCAAGTTCGTCAGCGTGCCGCCGGGCATGAAGCAAAACCGGCCGCCGAGCGACGGGCTGCAGTTCTTCGGCATCGGCAGGGTCGATGCGCGCAGCAAAGTGCTCACCGTGTCGTTGCACGGGCTCGACGGCACGCCGCTGTATTCGGTCGAGTTGCCGCCCGAGGCCTGACGGCGAGGGTCATCGGGTCGACATTTCGCGCCGCGATAATCGGCGCGAATGAATGCATGCCCGCCCGCCCGACGATTGCCGATCGACCGATCGGCAGCGCTGCGGCTCGCGCTCGCGATCGGCGTTTTCGGGGTGGCCCTGCCTGCAGCGGCACAGAGCGTTGCCAGCCTCTCGTTCGCGGAGTTCTACAAGCGCCCGATCGGCCCGCGCGGGCTCGAACCCAGCGCCGCGCTGTTGGCGCTCGCCGGCGCGCGGGTGCAGATCAGCGGGTTCGTCGCGCACGGCGCGCATCACGAACCGCAACCGCAGCTACAACCACAACCGCAAACGGTGTTCGCCATCCTCGCGCCGGTGCCGGTCGCGCTCGACGATGAAGACGAGGGCCTGGCCGATGACCTGCCCGCGTCGGTCGCTTACCTGCATTGGAGCGAGCCGCGCATCGCGGCCGCGATCGCAGCCTGCCGCGGCGCCGTGCGCGTGACCGGTCGCTTGGAGCTCGGCCGCCACGCCGAGCCCGACGGTCGCACCTCGTTCGTGCGGCTCGAGACCGACGACGTGCAATGCCTGCGCTAAAAAACGCCCGCTCATTTCGCATTCACCAAGGAAGTTTCAAATGTCGCACTCACGCCAATCGCATCCGTCGTGCAACGCGTTGCTGGCGCTCGTGTTGGCGCCCCTGCTGGCCGGCCTCGCCGGCGCCGCGGCCGCTGCACCCACGGTCAGCCGGTTGACGCCACCGAGCGAGCTGTTCGCCTCCGGCAACGCGAGCCCGCCTTACATCGCGCGCTTCTTGCCCGGCCAGCGCTTCGACCTGCAGGCGACCGTGCGGCTCGATGCCGGCACCGCGCTGAAAGACTTCGCCTTTCTCGTCGATGGCGTGCCGACCCGCCCGCTCGCCGGCACGACCAGCATCGTGACCAGCGGGTTGACCTTGCCCAAGGACGTGAACGCCGCGGTGGTCTCGCAGCGTGCGTTCTCTGTCACGCGGCCCGGCGTTCACAGGCTGACGATCCGCGCCACGCAAAGCGATGGCCAAAGCGTCTCGGCCGACGGCAGTTTCGAAGTCGTCGCGCTCGGCCGCGACGGCAAGCCCGCCAAGAACATCATCATCCTGCTCGGCGACGGCATGGGCGCGGCGCACCGCACGGCCGCGCGCATCATGGGCCGCGGCTATGCGCAGGGCAAGGCGCAGGGGCGCCTGGCGATGGACACGTTCCCGGTCACCGGCATGGTGATGACCTCGTCGCTCGACGGCATCGTCACCGATTCGTCGCCGGGCATGTCGAACTACGTGACCGGCAACAAGTCGGCCAACAACACCGAGGGCGTGTTCCCCGACGACACGCTCGACGCGTTCGACAACCCGCGCATCGAGTACCTGAGCGAATACCTGCACCGCACGCAGGGCAAGGCGCTGGGCATCGTGACCACCGCCGATGTGTTCGACGCGACGCCCGCAGCGATGGCGGTGCACACCAGCAACCGCGGCTACGGCACCGGCATCGTCGACCAGTTCCTCGACGACCGCGGCCTCACCGGCTTGTCGGTGCTGATGGGT
>JANMWQ010000134.1:0-2135 GCA_031394085.1 Rhizobacter sp.
TCACCTCGCTGGCCTTGCTGTTGTGTGCCTCCGCGCATTCGCAGCCGGTGCGCAAGTGCCAGATCGACGGCCGCACCGTGTTCCAGTCGTCGCCCTGCCCGGCCGAGGCGCGCGTCGCGTCGGCGGCACCGCGGGCCGCGGCCATCGACACCCCGACCGCGCCGAAGCGGAAGACGCTCGCCGACTTGCTGCGCGAACGCGACGGCGCCGATCGCGGCCGGCCGCAGGTGCACGAATCACAAGGCGATGGCGCACACGTGCTGCGCTCTCGCATGGGCGCGGTTTGAGTCGCGCCCGCAGCGTCGGTCAATCGTTCGCGAAGCTGTAAGGCCCGCCGCGCTCCAGCGCCATTTTGTAGGCCGGGCGCGCGTGAATGCGCTGGAGAAACGCCATCAGTTTCGGCCGGCTCGCGTCGAGCCCGGCGCGCTGCGCCGCGGCTTCGAGCGGGAAGCTCATCTGAATGTCGGCCGCGCTGAAATCGGCACCGGCGAACCACTCGCTCTTGCCCAATTCGGCCTCCATGAAATCGAGCTGACGCTTCAGGTTCGGCTCGACCATCGCGGCCAGCACCTTGTTGCAGATGCCCTTGGCGACCGGCTTGGCGAAGAACGGCATCGGTGTCACCTTGATGCGCTCGAAGATCAGCTTGAGCAACAGCGGCGGCATCGCCGAGCCTTCGGCGAAGTGCAGCCAGTAGCGCCAGCGCAGGCGCTCTGGCGTGCTAGCAGCAGGCACGAGGCGGCCATTGCCGTAGCGCTCGATGACGTACTCGATGATCGCGCCGGTCTCGGCGACCGTCTGGCCGTCGTCGGTGATCACCGGTGACTTGCCGAGCGGGTGCACTTGCGTCAATTCCGGCGGCGCGAGCATGGTCTTCGCATCGCGCTGGTACTTCTTGATCTCGTAAGGCACGCCGAGCTCTTCGAGCAGCCAGAGCACGCGCTGCGAGCGCGAGTTGTTCAAATGGTGGACGGTGATCATGGGTCGGCGTGCTCGGTGTTTCGAATGGCGCCGATTGTGCGGCGGCGGTCGAACCGCTCGCCGGGCGCGCCGCGCGTTATTCTCCGGCCCCATGTACGCGCCCTTTTTCGGTCTGAAGCACGAGCCGTTTTCGATCGCGCCCGATCCGCGCTACCTGTTCATGAGCGAGCGCCACCGCGAGGCGCTGGCGCACCTGCTGTACGGCGTCAACGGCGGTGGCGGTTTCGTGCTGCTGAGCGGCGAGATCGGGGCCGGCAAGACCACCGTGTGCCGCTGCTTTCTCGAGCAGATCCCGCGCCGCACCAACGTGGCCTACATCTTCAACCCGAAGCTCACCGTGCTCGAACTGCTGCAGTCGGTTTGCGAGGAGTTCCAGATCCCGCAGCCGGCCGGTGCGCATGGTGAGCCGACCGTCAAGGAGTACCTCGATCCGCTCAACGAGTTCTTGCTGAGAACGCACGCGGTCAACCAGAACAACGTGCTGATCATCGACGAGGCGCAGATGCTTTCGGCCGAGGTGTTGGAGCAGTTGCGCCTGCTGACCAACCTCGAGACCAACGAGCGCAAGCTGCTCCAGATCATCCTGATCGGCCAGCCCGAGCTGCGCGACCTGCTCGCCCGCCCCGAGCTCGAACAACTCGCGCAGCGCGTGATCGCGCGCTATCACCTCGGTGCGCTCACGGCCGACGAGACCGAGCGCTACATCCGCCACCGCCTCTCGGTCGCAGGCCTGAAGAGCGCGATGCCGTTCGACGCGAAATCGATCGCGCGCATCCACCAGCTTTCGCGCGGCGTGCCGCGGCGCATCAACCTGCTGTGCGATCGCGCGCTGCTCGGCGCATATGCGGCCGGCTTGGGGCAAGTCGATCGCGCGATCGTCGACAAGGCGGCGAGCGAGGTGTTCGGCCGCGAGCACGGCGGTGCGCCGGGCGGCTGGCACCCCGACCGGCGCACGCGGTGGAGCATCGCCGCGTTGGCCGGCGCGGCGATCGCGGCGATCGCGTTGCTGCTGTACAGCCTGCCGCGCGGTGCGGCACCGGTGCCCACGGCTGGCGCTTCGGCCTCACCCGCGACCGCAACCGCGGCCTGCGCCGCGCTGCCGCCACGCGGCGCCTCGGCGGCGCAAGCAGCATCGACGCCCACCTTCCTCACCG
>JANMWQ010000160.1:0-9101 GCA_031394085.1 Rhizobacter sp.
AGCAGGCGGATGCTGTCGATCGCCGCTTCGGGCAACGTGCCCATCGCGACATCGCCGGTGATCACCGCGACCTCGGCCTCGAAGTCGATGCCGTGTTCGGCGCTGACGGCGACGATGTCGGCGCGCGGCCCGATGAAATCATCGCTGCCGCCCTGGTACATCAGCGGGTCGGTGTAGAAGCTCGCGGGCACCTCGGCGCCGCGCGCCTTGCGCACGAGCTCCACATGGTTGATGAAGGCCGAGCCGTCGGCCCACTGGTAGGCGCGCGGCAGTGGCGCCATGCATTTTTCGGGCTCGAAGGTGAAGGCATGGCGCGCCTTGCCGTGGTTGAGCGTTTGCGAAATTTCTTCGAGCTGCGGCGAGAGGAAACTCCAGTCGTCGAGCACCTGCTGCAACTTTGTGGCCACGCCGCTGGCATAGTGGGCGAGTGCCAGGTCGCGCGAGACGACGACGAGTTGGCCGTCGCGCGAGCCATCTTGGTAGGTTGCCAGCTTCATGGGTGTTCGGGTGCGATGGGGTTTTCGAGGGAGCACTATTGTCGACGCATGACTTCGGTCCGAACTTTGCAGCGCGCCTGGGCGTGGTGATCGCCGCAACGTTGCTGCTGCACACGGCGATTCTGGGTGGCGCCGACTGGGTCTGGCCGTCGACGGCGGCGCCACCCGTGCCGTCGGCGACGCTGCAGGTGCGTGTCGTGGCGCCGATGGCTCCTGCCGCGCGCGAGCCGGTGATGATGCCGGCTGCTCCGCGCCCCACCGGCCCCGTGGTGCGGGCCAAGCCGCCCGCGAGAGCGATCGTCGCGGCGCGGCCGGCGGTGGTTGCCGACAAGCCCGCCAACGCGCCAGCCGTCGTCGCGCCGGTACAGCTTTCCCAGGCATTGCCCGCCGCCGCGCCGGCCAGCGCCGAGCGAGTCGATGGCGCCGATCCCGCCGACGACGACGCGATCTCGCTCTATCGCACCCGACTGCCCATGGCCACCACGCTGCGCTACGAGGTCAGCCGCGGCGCACTGCACGGCACCGGCGAGCTGGTCTGGCGCCCGCAGGGCGACCGCTACGCGTTGAAGCTCGACTTCAAGCTCGGCGGCTTGACGATCTTGTCGCAGGCCAGCACCGGCAGCCTCGACGCGGCCGGCATCGCGCCGCTGCGCTTCACCGACCAGCGCCCGCGGCGCGGCACCACCGCGGCCAACTTCCGACGCGATGGTGACGGAGACAGCGACAAGATCACCTACTCGGGCTCGCAGAGCGTGTTCGCACTGAAGCCGGGCGCGCAAGACCGCCTCAGCTGGATGCTGCAACTCGCCGCGATCGTTGCCGCCGAGCCGCAACTCGGCGTGCCCGGCGCGAAGGTCGTGATGCAGGTGACGGGTTCGCGCGGCGATGCGGGCGTGTGGGTGTTCCGTTGCATGGGTGCCGAGCCGGTGGACACACGCAGTGGCCCAATCGACGCGCTCAAGTTCGTGCGCGAGGCGCGTGAGGCTTACGACAGCACGGTTCAGGTCTGGCTCGATCCGCAGCAACAGCACCTGCCGGTGCGCGCGACGCAAAAATCCGGCGGCAGCGATGAAGGCTACGAGCTGCGGCTGCTCGAGGTGATCGCGCCGAACTGACCCCCGGTCCGTGGGAAAGTGCCGAGATGAGCGCCTGCTGGCTTGAAATTTGCACCGCCGTGCTCAGGTAGGTGTCATCGTTCGAATGCCAGGTGAACACGGGGGTCCCCGAATGCAGATGCTCTACAACTCCGACAGCTACGCGGTGGTGCTGTTCGACGTGGCAGCGGCGGTGGCGCCGGGCGCCGTGCCTGTGTTGGCCGATGCGGCCGAGCCCCTGAGCCACGGCGGCTACGAGATCGTCGACAAGTTCGCCCGCAAAGAAATCTTCTTGCAGGGCGTGATGGCCGAGAGCTTCAAGGACGGCGTCGAGGCGCTGATCCAGACCCAGCCGAGCGAAGAAGAGATCGACGACTACATCGAGCGCTTTACTTCGCTGATGCAACAGCCCGTCATCCTCCACTGACCTCCCACTGAACATGCGGGCCAATCGCCCCGCATGTCGTCCGAAGCGAGCCGCCTGCGTTATGGTCAGCGGTGCCGTGTGGTGCGCCGGGCCTTGCCCCTCTGCACCCCCTGCGCCAAGATGGTCCACCGACTCGCCCCCCATGGAGGTGTCATGGTCAAGAGCCACGCTGATGCACGCTTGCTGCTGTCGCCCGGTCTGAAAGACGCGCCGGTGCTCGACCGCATGTGCTCGCAGTTCGTGCTGACGCTGACGATGCACAACGCGGGCCGCTTCAACCTGCGACGCGACTGGAACAGCCTGCTCTCGCTGACCGGCAAGCACCTCGTCTGGCCCGGCTCGGTGCTGGCGCGGCTGCGCGGCTTCTTGAAGACGCGCTGCAAGGGCAACGAGCACTGGCGCGGCCACGAACTGCTCGACGACGACGCCTTCATGGCGCGTCACGGCGGCTGGCGCGGCCCGTACGAAGAGGGCACGCTGTTCTTCTACATCGACGAGTACATCAAAGACGCCCCGAAAGACCTGCTCGCCGTGCTCGGCGCGACCGCCGACTGGCTCGGCCGCAGCCTCAAAAAGGAGTCGACGCTGGTCCAGAAGAACATCGATTCGCTGGCCGGCCTGCTGCAGCTGAACCCGGCCGAACGCGCGCTGCTGCTCTACGGCACGCTCGCGCGTTACCAGCGTGACTTGCGCGGTCTGCTGGTCGAGTTCAAGGTCTCGAACGCGCAAGAGGCCTATGCAGCGATCGCGAGCGTGGCCGGCGTCAGCGAGACCGATGTCGCCGAAGCCTTGCGCGCCGGCTCGCGGCTCGAGCGCATCGGCATGGTCGAGAACCTGATCTCCGAGCACAACATCACCGACCTGGCCGATCTGATGAAGGTCAGCGAACAGTTGCCGCCGGTGCTGATGCGCAAGTACGAGGGCCCGTCGGACCTGATGGCGGTGTTCACGCGGCCGGCCAAGCGCAGCGAACTCACGCCGACCGATTTCGACTTCGTCGGCGTCGACCAGAAGATGATGACCGCGCTGCTCGCGAACGCGGTCGCGCGCAAGGAGCCGGGCGTCAACGTGCTGCTGTACGGCCCGCCCGGCACCGGCAAGACCGAGCTCGCGAAGGTCGCGGCGCAATCGGCTGGGCTCGAACTCTACGAAGTCGAATACGCCGACCGCGATGGCAACTCGCTCAGCGGCCGCGACCGCTACCGCTCGCTGCAGATCAGCCAGGTGTTTTTGAAGGGCGGCAGCAACGTGGCGCTGCTGTTCGACGAGGTCGAAGACGTGTTCCCGCCGATCTCGACCGATGCCGCGCAACTGATGGCGCGCATGGACACCGGCGACGGTGCCGCGCTCACCGGCAGCGTCAGCGGCAAAGCCTGGGTGAATCAGATTTTGGAGACGAATCCGGTGCCGGTGATCTGGGTGACCAACCGCATCGAGCAGATCGACCCGGCGTTTCGGCGCCGCTTTCAGTACCACCTGGAGCTCAAGAGCCCGCCGCCCGGCGCGCGAGAATTGCTGGTGTCGCGCGCGCTCGCCGGTGTCGACGTCGAAGCCGGCTTCGCGGCGAAGCTCGCTGAGCGCAAGGGGCTGACGCCGGCGCAGATTCGCACCGCGGTCAAGTTCGCGAAGCTGGCGAGTTCGCCCGACGACGGGCACGGGTTGCAACCGCTGATCGAACGCCAGCTCGTCAACGCCGACAAGGCGCTCGGCAATACCGCGAACGAGCGCGGCGCGCGCCGCGTCGTCACGAGCTACGACCTGGGGCTCGTCAACACCGAATCACGCTTCGAGGTGCCGAAGATCGTCGAGGCCTTGCGCCGCAAGGCCTGCGGCACGCTGTGTTTCTACGGCCCGCCGGGCACCGGCAAGACGGCGCTCGCCGAGCACATCGCGCACGCGCTGCAACTCCCGCTGATGATCCGCCAGGCGAGCGACATCATGAGCAAGTACGTCGGCGAGACCGAGCAGAACATGGCCAAGATGTTCGACGAGGCGCAAACCGAGAGCGCCGTGTTGCTGCTCGACGAGGCCGACAGTTTCCTGCGCAGCCGGCGCATGGCCGAGCGCAACTACGAGGTCAGCGAGGTCAACGAGATGCTGCAAGGCATGGAGCGCTTCGCCGGTGTCTTTGTCTGTACGACCAACCTGTTCCAGGAGCTCGACGAAGCGGCGCTGCGCCGGTTCACGTTCAAGATCCAGTTCAAGCCGCTGACGCAAACGCAGCGCGAACGCATGTTCGTGGCCGAGGCGCTCGGCGGTGATGCCGCAGCGCTGACGCGCGAACAGACCGGCCGCCTCGCGCAACTCGGCGCACTCGCGCCCGGCGATTTCGCATCGGTCAAGCGCCAGATCGACGTGCTCGGCGAAGCCTTCACGCCCGACGAGTTTTTGTCGCAACTGGAGGCCGAGCACCGCGTCAAGCCCGAGGTGCGGCAGCAGCGCGGCATGGGCTTCGTGCACTGACTTCTAGAATGCCGCCATGAACACGCCCTCCTTCACACGCGCCGCGCAGTTGCCCGCCATCCTCGCCCAACGCATCGTCGTGCTCGACGGCGCGATGGGCACGATGATCCAGCGCTACAAGCTCGGCGAGGCCGATTACCGCGGCGAGCGGTTCAAAGATCACCCGAAAGACCTGAAAGGCAACAACGACATGTTGCAGCTCAGCAAGCCCGAGGTGATCCTCGAGATCCACGAGCAGTACCTGGCGGCCGGTGCCGACATCATCGAGACCAACACCTTCGGCGCCACCACGGTCGCGCAAGACGACTACGGCCTCGGCGCGTTCGCCCGCGAGATGAACGTGGCCGCCGCGAAGCTCGCGCGCCAGGCCTGCGACAAGTTCAGCACGGTCGACAAGCCGCGCTTCGTCGCCGGCGCGCTCGGGCCGACGCCCAAGACCGCCAGCATCAGCCCCGACGTGAACGACCCGGCCGCGCGCAACGTCACGTTCGACGAGCTCAGAGCCGCTTACTACGAGCAGGCGAGCGGCTTGATGGAAGGCGGCTGCGACCTGTTCCTGGTCGAGACGATCTTCGACACGCTCAACGCCAAGGCCGCGATCTTCGCGCTCGACGAGCTGATGGAAGCGACCGGCGAGCGCTTGCCGGTGATCGTCTCGGGCACGGTGACCGACGCCTCGGGCCGCATCCTGTCGGGCCAGACGGTGAGCGCGTTTTGGCACAGCGTGCGCCACGCCAAGCCGCTCGCGATCGGCCTGAACTGCGCGCTCGGCGCCACGCTGATGCGGCCGTACATCGAAGAGCTGTCGCGCATCGCCGGCGATACGTTCGTCAGCTGCTACCCGAACGCCGGCTTGCCGAACCCAATGAGCGACACCGGTTTCGACGAGACGCCCGACATCACCGGCTCGCTGGTCGAAGAGTTCGCGAAAGCGGGCTTTCTGAACATCGCGGGTGGTTGCTGCGGCACCACGCCCGCGCACATCGCGTCGATCGCGCAGAAGGTCGGCAAGTACCGGCCGCGTTGCGGGCATCGTGGCGCCTTGTTCGGCGAGCTCGAACTGGAAGCCGAAGCGGTCTGACCTAGAATCTCGACTCGCCCGAGGAGCGTTGCGACAGTCGATCGACGACTGCCAGGCTCGGGCACCGCGGCCACGTTTGGAAACAGGCGTGTCGCTGGTTCAACGGCGCTCACCCGACCTGACACGGTCCGCGGTGAGCAACGCGGGCCTCTTTCGAGTGCTGCGCGATGCCCCAAATCACTGTCCCCCCGATGAAACTCTCCGGCCTCGAGCCGGTGCTGATCGGCGAACGCGCGCTGTTCGTCAACGTCGGCGAGCGCACCAACGTGACCGGCTCGAAAGCCTTCGCGCGGATGATCCTGAATGGTGAATTCGAGCAGGCACTCAGCGTGGCGCGCCAGCAGGTCGAGAACGGTGCGCAGGTGATCGACATCAACATGGACGAGGCCATGCTCGACAGCAAGGCCGCGATGGTGCGATTCTTGAACCTGATCGCCGGCGAGCCCGAGATCGCGCGCGTGCCGATCATGGTCGACTCGTCGAAGTGGGAGGTGATCGAGGCCGGGCTCAAGTGCATCCAGGGCAAGGGCATCGTCAACTCGATCTCGCTGAAAGAAGGCGAAGCGCAGTTCCGGCACCAAGCCAAGCTCGTGAAGCGCTACGGCGCCGCGGCGGTGGTGATGGCGTTCGACGAAAAGGGGCAGGCCGACACCTACGAACGCAAGATCGAAATCTGCGAACGCGCCTACCGGCTGTTGGTCGACGAGATCGGTTTTCCGCCCGAAGACATCATCTTCGACCCGAACATTTTTGCCATCGCCACCGGCATCGAGGAGCACAACAACTACGCGGTCGACTTCATCAACGCGGTGCGCTGGATCAAGGCCAACCTGCCGGGCGCGAAGATCAGCGGTGGCGTCAGCAACGTGAGCTTCAGCTTCCGCGGCAACGACCCGGTGCGCGAAGCGATCCACACGGTTTTTCTGTACCACGCGATCAAGGCCGGCATGGACATGGGCATCGTCAACGCCGGCATGGTCGGCGTGTACGACGACCTCGAGCCCGAGCTGCGCAGCCGCGTCGAAGACGTGGTGCTGAACCGCCGCGAAGATTCCGGCGAGCGCCTGATCGAGATCGCCGAGAGCGCCAAGGGCATGGCCAAGGACGATACTGCGCGGCTCGCGTGGCGCGGTACGCCTGAGCATCCGCGGTCGGTCGACGAGCGCCTCGCGCACGCGCTGGTGCACGGCATCAACGACTTCATCACGCTCGACACCGAAGAGGTCTACCAGCGCATCCTGGCCACCGGCGGGCGCCCGCTGCACGTGATCGAAGGCCCGCTGATGGACGGCATGAATATCGTCGGCGACCTGTTCGGGCAGGGCAAGTTGTTCTTGCCGCAGGTCGTCAAATCGGCGCGCGTGATGAAGCAGGCCGTGGCGCACCTGCTGCCCTACATCGAGGAAGAAAAGCGCCTGCACGTCGAGGCCGGCGGCGAGGCCAAAGCCCGAGGCAAGATCGTGATCGCGACCGTCAAGGGCGACGTGCACGACATCGGCAAGAACATCGTCACCGTCGTGCTCCAGTGCAATAACTTCGAGGTCGTCAACATGGGCGTGATGGTCGCGTGTCAAGATATTCTGGCGCGCGCCAAGGCCGAGGGCGCCGACATCATCGGCCTCAGCGGCCTGATCACGCCGAGCCTCGAAGAAATGCAATACGTGGCCGGCGAGATGCAGCGCGACGAGTACTTCCGCACCAAGAAGATACCGCTGCTGATCGGCGGCGCAACCACCAGCCGCGTGCACACGGCCGTGAAGATTTCGCCGCACTACGAAGGCCCGGTGGTCTATGTGCCCGATGCGAGCCGCTCGGTCAGCGTCTGCTCCGATCTGCTCAGCGACGAGCGCGCCGCCGCCTACATCACCGAGCTCAACGCCGACTACGTGCGCGTGCGCGAGCAGCACGCGAACAAGAAGGCGACGCCGATGGTCACGCTGGCGCAGGCCCGCGCCAACAAGACGCCGATCGACTGGCCGAACTTCACGCCCGCCGCGCCGAAATTCATCGGCCGCCGCGTGTTCAAGAACCAGGACCTGGCCGAGATCGCAGCCGCCATCGACTGGGGCCCGTTCTTCCAGACCTGGGACCTGGCCGGCCCGTACCCCGCGATCCTGACCGACGACATCGTCGGCGAATCGGCGCGCCGGGTTCTCTCCGACGGCCAGCGCCTGCTGCGCCGTGCGATCGAAGGCCGCTGGCTGACGGCCAACGGCGTGATCGGCCTGTACCCGGCGAACACGGTGAACGACGACGACATCGAGATCTACACCGACGCGTCGCGCACCGAGGTGCTGATGACCTGGCGCGGCCTGCGCGTGCAGACCGTGCGGCCGGTGGTCGACGGCCCGGACGGAAAAAAGATCACGCGGCCCAACCGCTGCCTGGCCGACTTCATCGCCCCGAAAGCCTCCGGCATCGCGGACCACATCGGCCTGTTCGCCGTGACCTCTGGCATCGGCGCCGAGAAGAAAGACAAGCAGTTCCTGGACGACCTCGACGACTACAGCTCGATCATGTTCAAGGCGATCGCCGACCGCCTGGCCGAGGCCTTTGCCGAGCGATTGCACGAGCGGGTGCGCAAGGAGTTCTGGGGTTACGCGGCCGACGAAAAGTTGAGCACCGCGGAGATGATCGGCGAGAAGTACGCCGGCATTCGCCCCGCGCCCGGCTATCCGGCCTGCCCCGACCACACCGTCAAGTCCGCGATGTACGAGGTGCTGAACTGCGCCGACATCGGCATGGCGCTCACCGAGAGCCTGGCGATGACGCCGGCCGCGAGCGTCAGCGGCTTCTACATGGCACACCCCGACGCCGCGTATTTCAACGTCGGCAAGATCGGCGAAGACCAGCTCGCCGATTGGGCCCGGCGCAGCGCGCTCGACACCGACCTCGTGCGCCGCTCGCTGTCGGCACTGCTTTGAGCGCCTGAGCCTTCGCTTGCGGACACATTTGTACGGATTCATTTGCTTACGGGCAGATGCATTTCTTCGCAAGTGGCTCGAAATCCGTCGGCTGAAATGAGTCGAGCGCCCCGACAAATGCCAATTAGTTCACGGATTCAAGCGCCCGACTGACGGTCTTCGGGCCCTCCCGCGCAGGCATGCGGCCTGCGATCTGTCGCGCCCGATGGCGTTCAGGTCACAAACGGGAGTTTCTGTGCGAAAAGTTCAAGAGTTCGAAGCCCGGGCGGGTTGGCCCAACCGGGGCACGCGCAGCGCGGCCGCTGCGGCCTTGCTTGCCTTTCTCGCCGCGTACGGTGGTGGCAGCGGGTCCGGCACGACCGATGCGGCAGCCACCGCCAGCCCGGCGGCTGCCGGCCCGACCAACGCCGCGGCCGCCGCCGCGCGGTTCTTAACGCAGGCGACCTACGGGCCGACCAGCGCCGAGATCACGCGCCTGTCGACGATGACCTACGCGGGCTGGATCGACGAGCAGTTCGCCAAGCCGCAGGCGCTGCACAAGGACTACCTGAACCAGGCCTCGGGCGACGCGGCCGCGATGAACTCGCAGGTCAGCCAGGACAACTTCTTCAACTC